>JBEAVX010000014.1:0-2553 GCA_041160755.1 Pseudomonadota bacterium | reverse complement strand
CGTCCCCACGCTGGCGATCCAACTCCGGTGCGCGCCGCTCCCCCTCGGCGCGGCGCGGTATCTCATCGAGGACGCCGAGCGGCTCCCGTTCGGAACCTTCGACGAAGCCACGGACGATCGCTGCGTACTCGCCGACCGCGGCCCCCGTCCCTGGCGCTGGGAGGTACTGGACAAGGCGCTGAGGCGCCGGGAGGTCTCGCTCTCCCTCGTGCGCCGCGGCGAGCAGGCCCACCTCGAGCTCACGCTCCTTCGCGACGTGCACGGCTCGTTCGTTGAGCTCCTCGTGATGTCACATTCGCTGCCGAGCGCTTGGCCGCTCCTCGCGGCGTCGGCGCGGGCATGGGCCGTGGCCCTGCCCCTCGTGACGAGCGGCTCCGTAGGCGATCCCGCCGCGAACAAGGTCATCGTCCGCGCCCAACGCGCCATGGAGCTCGGCGGCCCGCCGAGCTGCTTTGGCCTGAACCTCCGCTGGCGGCACTACCTCGCGCCGTCGTTCTCCGGCCTCTCCCTCGCCCCTGAGGATCTCGTCGCCGCCCCCGCGGCGGTGGAGACGCTGGAGAACGGCGTCGTGGAGCTCACCTTCTTCGACGATCCGCTCGGGTGGGACCGCGCCGAGGCCCAGGAGCGGGTCTTCGACGCGACGCGCTGGCTTCGGGCGCGCGACCGATTCGGGCGCGTCGCCACGGGCCCGGCGTGAGTTCGGCGTAGCGGCGGGCGTTGCACCAGGCGGCGCGGGGTCACCCCGGTCGTGGCAAGAACGCGCGCCAGGAGCGGTACCTCTCCGCAAAAACCGTGCCAGTCGGCAGCACGAGCCCGGCGTGCTCCGCGAGCACCCGCGCCTCGTCGGCGTCGGCGGCCGCGTCGAAGCGGATATCGTCCACCGGCACCTCCGCGTCGAGCGCGAGCGGAAGGTCGCGCTCATGTGGCCCGTACCACACGTCGGACCGGCCCCGGAGCCGGAGCCGCACCCGGAACGGGCCCACCGGCTCGATTCCGAGGGTCACCTCCCGCACGGGCGCGTGCTCGTACACGTAGAGCTTCACATTGAAGCTCGTCCCGGCAAGGTCCTTCAGCGGCACGTCCAGCTCGACCGCTTCGCCCCCGACGAACGGCGTGAGCGGCACGGGGATCGGCGAGGCGCTCTCCAGGCGCGCCTCCCCCTCGGCGTCGCGCGCGTGGAGCTCGAAGTCGGCCGCCCACAACGCCAGCGGTGGCCGTCCGCGCAGACGCAAGTGAAGCGCGGCCTCGGCGATATCGAGCGTTCTGTCGCCGATCCGCAGGGTCGAGGTCATGGCGTCCGTTAACCCGCCGCGCCGCCGCGTGCCCGCCCGCACGGATCCCACCCACACGACCGCAGCCGCTTGCAGGCGGCGCCGGTTCTCGCGCAGACGTCCGCGGACCGCGGAGACGAAGCCGCCGCGCGGGTCGGCGAGTTGGCGCGCAGCGGGACACCACATGTGCGCTAGTGAGGCGGCGCGGCCCCGCCGCTCGGCCCGCCTGAAGCGCGCCAGCGGGCTTGCCCAAGATCGAGGTTCATTGAACACCCTCGGATGTCGCAGCGCCTCGGAGTCGTGGTCCCGCCGGGCGAGGTCGGCGATGAGCCCGCGCATCGGGAGATCGCGGACGGGCTCAGCCGGAAGGCGCCAGCGCTCGCGCCATGACCCTCGCGTCTGGGCGCTACTTCACACCCAGATCCCCTCCAGCACGTCAATCTCCCGCTCGCCCCACCCCCGTGGATCTGCCGCAAACGCTCGTAGTTCATCCAGTGAGCCGACCATCCAGAATATCAAGGTGAAACACCCGCTTTCGGTTCTCGCCAGCGCGGGCGTTCGAGTCTCTGGTGGCGTTGAACCGCGGTCTCTGCGGGTCGAATCCGGTCCGGGTTCAGCCGAGGCCGCCGTGTGACGAGGGCGCGCTCGTGCCCTGGCGCACCGCGTGGGCCGCGTAACCTCGGTCTGTCAGCCGGCGCCCGCACCCTTGCCCGGGCCCTCCCACCGCAATACGTCGCCCGCGATGACGCACCCCCACGATCGCGACTTCTGGGAGGCCCGGTGGGCGCGGGCGATCCGTGAACACCCGGGTGCGGTCGAGAGCCGCCCGCCCAGCGCGCGCCTGACCTCGGAGGTGGCCGACCTTCCACCGGGCCTGGCCCTCGACGCAGGGGCCGGGCACGGCTCTGAGGCGATTTGGCTCGCCGCCCGCGGCTGGCGGGTGACCGCCGTGGATTTCTCTTCGACGGCGCTCGAGTTGGCCAGCGCGAGGGCCGCGCGGCTGGGCGCCGATGTCGCCGAGCGGGTGGAGTGGGTCCAGGGCGACCTCGCAAGCTGGTCCCCGGAGCCGAGCCGATACGATCTGGTGAGCTGCCTCTACGTCCACGTCGCGGGCTCCGTGCTGGAGTTTGTACGGCGCCTCTCCGAGGGGGTCGCGCCCGGGGGTACGATTCTGCTCGTCGGCCATCGGCCGGTGGATCCTGCGACCGGCGCGGCGACGGCGGCGGCGGGACAGGTCCAGGTCTCCGTTGAGGAAGCGCTCGCAGCGCTCGGCGGACCGAAC
>JBEAVX010000910.1:0-5306 GCA_041160755.1 Pseudomonadota bacterium | reverse complement strand
GCATAGCTCCGTGGCCTCGGGGTTCACCGCGGTCGCGCTGTCATCACAGTCCTCCGCGTTGGAGACCGCGCCCTCGGGGGCCTCACAGGCGCGGGAGTCGCCGTCCGGGTCGCCATAGCCGTCGCCGTCGCCGTCATTGTACCAGGTGGCGGCGTCAGCGGCGTCGTCCTCGTCGGTCACGCCGTCACAGTCGTCGTCGCGGTCGTTGCACAGCTCCGTGGCGCCGGGGTTCACCGCGCCGACGCCGTCGTCGCAGTCGGTGTTGTCTGAGACGCTGCCCGAGGGGGCCTCGCAGGCCACGGTGGCGGCGCTGGGGTCGCCGTAGCCGTCGGCGTCGGCGTCATTGTACCAGGTGGCGGCGTCAGCGGCGTCGGCCTCGTCGGTGACGCCGTCACAGTCGTCGTCAAGGGTGTTGCACAGCTCCAGGGCGCCGGGGTAGACCGCCGCGAGGCCGTCGTCACAGTCGCCGCTCAGCTCGGAGTAGCCCGCGGGCAGCTCACAGGCCTCGACGGGGAAGTCGAGGTCGCCGTACCCGTCGCCGTCGAGGTCTTGGTAATAGGTCTTGGTGACCTCCTCATCGACCAATCCGTCACAGTCTTGATCGACCGCGTCACAGATCTCCGCCGCGTCGGGGTTGACCCCGGCGTCGCCGTCGTCACACTCCTCGCAGGCGGGGAAGCCGTCGCCGTCGTTGTCGGCGAAGCCTACGGATCCGTCACAGTTGTAGTCGTTGGGATCGGCGCAGTCGCTCTCCTCAGCGCCGGGGAAGTAGCGTGGATCGGCGTCGTCGCAGTCGCCGTCGGCGAGGCTCGCGCCCTCGGGGGGCTCACAGGCCAAGGTGGCCTCGCCGCTGCCAAATCCGTCGTTGTCGCCGTCGGTGTACCAGCTCTGGGCGTCGGTGGCCCCGGCGGTGGGGTCGCCGTCGCAGTTCCGGTCGATCTCGTCACAGTCCTCCTCGGCGTCGGGGGAGACGGTGGCGTCGTTGTCGTCGCAGTCCTCCTCGGCGGGCACACCGTCGCCGTCCGCGTCGACGGGGGCGGCGGAGTCGGTGGCGGGCAGGCTCTCTGTGGTGTCGACGACGACGGCGTCTTTGTTCTCACAGGCGAGCAGGGCGAAGAAGGCGAGGGGGGTGACGAGTCGCATCGGAGCTCCTCTTGAGGTCCGAGGCTAGGGTACACCACCTTGGGGCATCCCAAGGACAAACCTTGATAACTCTTGAGGATCATGGGCTCGGGGAGGCCCTCAGCGCCAGGCGATCCAGGTCGCCCGCTTCTCGTCTTGTGACCAGGCGAGCACCTCGGCGCGCCCGTCGCCGGTCACGTCCGCCACGAGCAGCTCCTCGGCGCGGTGGGTGAGCTTCTGGCGGGCGAAGGGCTCGGCGTCTACACGGTCGCCGCGCCCTCGGTAGAGCAGGATCTCTCCGGCCTGCTCGACGGCGAGGTCGGGGAGGCCGTCGCCGTCGAGATCGTCGCTCAGGCTCCAGGCGAGGCGGGGATCTTCTAATGAGACGCTGAGCGTGCGCAGGCTGCGGCCGGTGGTGCTGAACGTGCCGCCTTGGAAGGTGTAGGCGACCAGCTCCACCTCGGCGGCGCGGCTCACCATGGCCCGGGCGAGGTTGGTGAACGAGATGTCGGCCTGCAAGACGACGAGGTCACGGTCGCCGTCGTTGTCGAGGTCGATGAGGCGCAGGTCCGCCGCGCCTTCGCCGACGCTCAAGGTCTGCCCGCCGCCGAAGCCCGCGCCGCCACCTTTGAAGAAGCGCAGAGACGAGGTGCCGCCGAAGAAGCCGCCCGAGCTGGCGAAGGTGTTGATCAAGAGGTCGGCGATCCCGTCGCCGTCGATGTCCTCAAGGCGCACCTCGGCGACGTCTTGCCGGGGCGCGCCCGGGGCGGGCGGCGGAGGGTCGAGGTCCATCGGCAGGCTCCACTTCATCTCCCGGGCGCCGACCCGCTCCCCGGTGAACGAGACGCGCAGGGTCTTTCCGCCGGGCAAGAACAGGTCGAGGCGGCCGTCGCCGTCGCCATCGGCGAAGGTGTGGGGCGGCGTGCGGCTGGTGAAGCCCAGCACCGCGCCGCCTTGGTCGTCTCCGGCGCTCACCGCGCCCCGGGCCTGAGACGCGACGCAGCCCAAAGACGCGCCGTCTTGCCGGTAGAGGCAGGCCTGGCCTCGGGACCACGCGAGGAGCTCTACGGCGCCGTCGCCGTCGAGATCGTGGGTCAGCTCCGCCCGGGTGGGGGTGGCCGCGCCGAGGCCCGCCAGGGGGGTCGTGAGGCTCACGATCCGCCGCTTCGCGCCGTCGGCGCCGATCACGACGATGCCCTCGGCGTCGAGGAGATAGAGGCCGTCGTCGGCGTCCCACAGCGCGGCGGTGTTGCCAAGCTCCACCGTCTTTGTCCCGGCGGCTTTGCCCGCCCGGTCGACGTTGTAGATCGTGAGCGTGAGCTTCTCCGGCAGCTCCCCCGCGTCTTTGGTGCTGCTCACGACGAGCTCCATCACGCCGTCCGCGTCTACGTCGGCGGCGACGGCGTCACGCACCTGGGCGGGCAGGTCAAAGGTCGTCGTGTAGAGGGGCATCGGCGCTCCAGGCGAAGGGATGCTCCTATCCCGCCGGGGCCTCAGGTGACGGATCGTGCCTCAGGCGGCCCCAGGTGAGCGCGAGCAGCACGAGCGCCCAGCTCGCGTAGACGTAGCCCATGAGCGCGGCGATGCCGACGTGGGTGAAGATCAGCGCCAACGCCACGAAGGGGCGGGCCCGAGGCCAGAGCAGCGCCGCGCCGCCGAGCTCGGCGAGGAGCGCGCCGGTCGCCAAGGCGACACACAAGGCGGGGCTCCCAGCGACGGCCAGGCGTAGGCTCATGAGCGGCTCCGGGGCGTCCGCCGCGCGCTCCAAGATGAGCAGGCCGAGGTTCGTCGGGGAGAACCAGGCGAGGCCCGAGCCCAGCACCTTGCTCAGCCCCGCGAGGGTGTAGACGGCGGCGACGGCGCCCCAGGCGGCCTCCTGGGCGAGCGCCGCCGAGCGGCTCCCGGTGACCCGTGGGGTGGCGAGGATCGCGATGAGCGCCGAGACCGGCAACAGCGAGCCATGGCGCACTCCTTGGTGGCCCTCGGCGGAGGCGCGCTCGATGAGCCACGCCACACCAAACAGCGCGACGATGGCCCACCCGGCGCGGTCGTCGTCCCGCCAGCACCAGCGCAGGGCGAGCGCCACGAGCGCTAAGGCGAGCCCGAGGCCCAAGGCCCCGGACCCCTCGGCGTGGTGGAGCAGCTCGGGCATGTCGATGGCCTTGGGCACGGCCTCCAGGCACAGCGCGAGGGTGAAGGTGAGGCGGCCCCAAGGCGGGCGTGTCCCCAAACCCCAGGCTGGGCGGCTCAGCGCCACCGGGCCGATCCGGTCTGAAGGACGAGCGCGCGTCGGATCAACGCCCCGGTCTGGGGATCGATCCGCCACAGCTCCCAGCCGATCTCCACCGTCACCGGCCCCGGCGTCGTGGCCGTGTGGGCACGAACCCAGGCGGCGCGCTCCCGCAGGATGTAGTCCGTCGAGGTGACGACGCCCTCCGGCGCGGCGAAGCCGTCGGGGTTCACGCCGAAGTAGTCGGTGAGCGCCTCGGGGCTCACGTCTTGACCGTCGGCGCGAAACGTCGGGATGGCGGCCTCTTCCCGGGGCGCGATGGCCGCGTACATGCTGAACCGAGAGAAGGGGTAGAGCTCTCCGACGTCGAGGCCACCGACAAAAAACACCGCGAAGGCCGCGAGCGCGACGCGGCGGGGTGGGTCAAGGGCGGCGATGCGGCGATTGAGCACGTCTTTGCTCCCAGAGCGCCTAGCATCCTCCTGTTGGCGCGCGCATGTCGTCAAGATGCTGGCAAATCGTCCCCGGCCGAACCCGGGTAGAATAGCGACGTGAACGCCCCGGTGAACCTCCCCCCGCCGCGCCCGCCGCACCTGCCCGGCAGCTACCTCGTCCTGGAGCTGACGAACCGCTGCTCTCTGGCGTGTGTGCACTGTTCGGTCTCCGAGGCCGGCCACGCGCACCACACAACTCTGGGGATGCTCGATCCGCGCCTCGCCTTGGCCCTGTTTGATGACCTCGCCGCCGCGGGCGCGCGGTTTGACACCTTGATCCTGTTCTGGCTCGGCGAGCCGCTGTTGCACCCACACTTCCCGGCGATCTACCAGGCCGCGCTGCGCGCCTCGGCCCGACACGGCGTCTTCGGCCAGGTCGAGGTGCACACCAACGCCACCCACCTCAACGCCGCCCGCGCCCGGGTCGCGCTCAACGCGGGGGACGTGCGCCAGGTCTGGCACTTCTCCCTCGACGCCGCGCGCCGCGACACCTACCGCCGGATCAAAGGGGTGGACCTCTTCGAGCGGGTCGAGTCCCAGGTGGAGTCCTTCGTCGCCGAGAAGGGCCGCCTGCGCGCGCCTTGGCCCCGCCTCGTGTTCCAGTTCATCGTCTCCGACAAAAACCAGGCCGAGGTGTCGCTGTTCCGCCGCCGCTGGGAGGCCGCTTGCCACCGCGCCGGGCTGCCCGTCCAGGCGGCGGCGCAGAACGTGCCCGGCGGCGAAGACGCCGTCGTCTTTTTTCGCCAGCTCGACTGCCCCACGGTCGAGGAACAATCCAAACAGAACGCCGTCTTTCGTGAGGCGATGGCCCGAGAGGGCCTGCCGCTCCCCCGCGAAGAGAAGTCAACGACGACGTTACACACCCCCGAGCTTCGCCCCTGCTCAGGCTTCTGGAAGTCCCCGGTGATCGGCTGGCGTGGGGACGTGACGGTCTGCACCCGCGACAACCTCCTGGAGAACCGCCTGGGAAACCTCAACGAGCGCCCGTTCTCGGCCTTGTGGTGGGGCGACGCCCTCGCCAGCCGCCGCGCCCGGGTCGCCCAAGGAGACTACGGCGGGCTGCGACTGTGCGCCACCTGCTTCATCCCCAAGAGCGCGAACTACACCGATCTCAGCCCGAACGACATCCGCGCCCAGGCGGCGTTTGACCGGAGCCCCCGATGAACCTTCGCCCCGGCGCGGGTCTGCCGCTCAACGCCGCCTTAGACGCCCTGCGCCTGCGCCGCGCGCCGGGCCGCCCCACACAGATTCACCTCTCGGTCACCGACCGCTGCTTCTTGCCCTGCCTTCACTGCGACATCTGGAAGAACAAGACGCCGGATCTCCCCTTTGAGCTCTGGCGTGACACCCTGGACCGCCTGCACGACTGGCTGGGCCCGGTCTCGGTGAACTTTGTCGGCGGTGAGCCCCTGCTCCGCAAAGACCTGGAGGCGCTGTTCTCCCACGCGACGGCCTTGGGC
>JBEAVX010000870.1:0-16163 GCA_041160755.1 Pseudomonadota bacterium | reverse complement strand
CCGGCGTACACGCCGAGCTGGTTGAAGTACACCGCGGAGCCGTCCGCGTCCTCGACGATGTCGCCCTGCATCCCGACGAGCGCGAGCAGGAGCGGGTCGATGGGCTGGCTGCCGTCAAGGGCGTAGGGCACGCCCAAGGTGTCGAGCGCCTTGAGGAGATCCTCGACCAGCGCGTTGAACTGCGCGTCGGTGATCGCCATGCCCGCGTGGGCGGTCTTCATGTCGGCGCCGGTGTAGGTGCAGCCGCCGCCGGTCGCGGCGCAGATCTGGTCGTGGAGCTGGCTCTCCAGGCCGGGCAGATCGGCGTTGGCGAACATCCAGTTGATGCGGCCGTCCGCGGCGATGTTCTTCACCATCTCCGCGACGACGGCGCGGATCGCCGTCTCGCCGCCGAGCTGCTCATAGAGCGACTGCTCGGTGCCGGTGTCATCCGTGGCGGTCGAGTCGTCGGTGGCGGACGAGTCCGTCGAGGTGTCGTCGTCGCCCTTGCAGGCGGCGAGGGTGAGCCCGAGGGTGAGCCCTAAGGCGAGGTTAGTGAATCTCATCGTGATTCCTCCAGTGGTGTGGTCATTGGGCAGCGTGGGTCAGCGTCTTGCCCGGAGCAGGGGTGCCCCCCGATCCGGACGTATCAGAGGGTGATTCAGATCACCCACTTTGTCTCAAAAGTCATTGTTTCCCCTCATCATTTTGAGGCGCGGCGGCGGCGCTCTCCTCGATGACGTGGGGGTTCTTCGCCGGGGTCGGCGCCGTCGGGCCGGTGAAGCTGTGGCCGGAGCTGCCCGCCCGGGCCTCGGCGCTGGCCTCGACGCCCGGCACGTCCCAGCGCTCGTTGACGCTCACGAAGTCGCCCGCGGCCTTGAGCGCCGAGACCGAGATCACGAGGTCGGCGAAGCGCCACTCCGTGCCGAAGCGGGCCAGCGCCCGGTTGACCTTCTCCCGGTCAAAGGGCTGGGCTTTGGTCGGCGGGCCGAACGCCGCGGTGAGCGTGGCGACGGTGGCGGCGTAGTCCACGCCCGCGTCCTCGGGGATGCTGTAGCGGCGGGTGGTGGAGACGTGGTGAACGGGGCCGTCGTCGAGGCGCACGATGAGCAGGTCGTAGAGCTTGCCCTTCACCGTGCGCTCAGGGAGCAGCTCCAGCGGGAGGTCCCCCTTACACTCCACCTGGGTCGTGGCCCGGCGGGGCGACGGGCGCTCGGGGCAGGTGAGCGACCGCTCGACCAGCCAGGCCTTCACCTCGTCCGCCGTGGTGGCGCCGAGGGTGAGGCCGAGGTGGGTCTTCGAGGGCGCCGCCGCGAGGGGCGCGGCGTCCACCGCAGGGGCGCTCAGCGAGGGGACTGTACCGGCTTTGTCTACAGTTGTGCCGGAGGGGGCCGTGGGCTCTGCGACTCCGCAGCCGAGCAAAAAGAGCAGCGTTGACAGCATCATTCTGAGATCCACCTCGAAGTTCCAAGCTTCACGTTCTACACGCACCTGATCCTGATCACAACCATTTTCGTCGGTAGTTCGCACAGGTCTCCTGAGAGAGGATGGGCCTCTCACCCCCCGATCGTCGCGGGGATCAAGGCGAAAATGTCGCGCTCTCCAGGGCGAGGCTGTCACGCCATCTCCGAAGAATGTCGGTTCCAGCGTGCTTCCTTGGTCTTGGCACGCCCCTTGCTTCGGGACTCCTCACCGCCCCGAGCCCTCGGGACACCACGCAGGAGATCCCAACATGACCGCCCTGAAGATCATCGTCCCCGCCTTGGCCCTCACCGCGCTCATCGCCTGCACGCCCAAAGACGAGCAGGCCTGCGACACCATGGCCGTGGCCAGCGCCCAGCTCACCCTGCGCGGCCCCGACGGCGCGGTGATCAGCGGCGCGCTCGTGACCGCCGAGTTCGACGACGGCTCCGGCGGCGTCACCGCGCTCGACTGCGAGGAGTGGGAGTCGGGCGAGTACATCTGCGGCTGGGAGGTCTCCGGCGAGCTGCGGATCACCATCGTCGCCGAGGGCTTCGAGGACACCGAGCTGACCGTTGACGTCGGGCTCACCGAGGATGAGTGCCACGTCGAGACCTACATCGACACCGTCACCCTCACCGCGCTGGAATGCGCCGATGACGCCGAGCGCTGGGCCATGCAGGTCACCGTCACCGACGAGTCCGGCGCGCCGCTCGCGGGCGCCGACGTGCAGTGGGGCCCGGACGTGCAGGACGACGTGCCCTATGAGGCCTGCGAGCCCACCGACGTCATGGGCGACTGGCTCTGCGGCAGCGGGGAGTCCGGTGAGCTGCTGCTCCTCGTCGAGGCCGAGGGCTTCGCCCACGAGCTGCTCGCCGTAGACGTGCCCGTAGACGAGTGCGGCCTGACCGTGCCCCAGCTCATCACCGTGGCGCTGGCCGCCGAGTGAACCCGAGGCCTCCCTCAACCTCTTCAACCCCATCATCGACCCCCTGGAGTCCCCATGTCCCTCGCTCGCCTCGTGTTTCCCCTCGCCCTGCTCTCCGCCTTCACCGCTTGCGGCGACAAAGAGGTCGCCTGCACTGAAGAGGCCCGCTCTAGCGTGATGCTCACCCTCGTAGACGAGTCCGACGCCCCGGTGGTCGGCGCCAGCGTCATCGCCGCCACGGACAGCGGCGACCTCGACTGCGAGGACTGGGACGCCACCGGCGTCTACGTCTGCGGCTACGAGGTGAGCGGCGCGTTCGTGATCTCCATCGAGGCCGCAGGCTTCGAGTCTCAAGAGATCGAGCTGGAGGTCGGCCTCACTGAAGACGAGTGCCACGTCGAGACCGTACAAGAGACGGTCGTGATGGTCGCCTCGGCGGCCTGATCCCCCCAGGTGGGACACACCGCGCCCCTGTGCGGCCTCACGCCCTACGCACCTCTGGAGTCTCCATGGCCCTCTCTCGCCTGATCCTCTCCTTCGCCCTGCTCTCCTCCTTCACCGCCTGCTTTGAGAAGGAGGTCGGCTGTGATGACTACGCCGCCGCCAGCGTCGTGGTCACCGTGCTCGACGAGGCGGGCGCCCCGGTCGAGGGCGCCGCGCTCGACTTTGACGTCGTCGAGGCCGACTCCCACGGCCCCTGTGATGAGGTCGGCGCGGGGGAGTACGTCTGCGGCTACGAGATCAGCGGCGCGATGACGATCTCCGTCGTGGCCGAGGGCTTCGAGCCCCAGGAGCTTGAGGTCGAGGTCAGCCTCACGGACGACGAGTGCCACGTCGAGACGATCTCCGAGACCGTCACCCTCGTCGCCGCGGCGGCCTGATCCCCCCAAGGTGGGGCGCCCGGGTTACCCTCCCCCTCCCAAGATGAGGAGACCCACATGGGCGCCCACCCCTGGCATGATCTGCCCAACAACCCCGACCACGCCGACGTTCACTTCAACGTCGTCATCGAGATCCCCAAGGGCTCTCGGGTGAAGTACGAGCTCGACAAGCCCACCGGCCTGCTGCGCGTCGACCGCATCCTCTACAGCGCCGTGCATTACCCGGCGTCGTATGGCTTCTTGCCCCGCAGCTACGGCCGCGACGGCGACCCCTTGGACGTGCTCGTGCTCGGCAACGAGCCCGTCGTGCCCCTGTCGATCATGCAGGCCCGCGCCATCGGCGTGATGCACATGGCCGATGAGGGCAAACCGGACGAGAAGATCATCGCCGTGCACATCCACGACCCGGCCTTCTTGGACTACACCGACATCAGCCAGCTCCCCAAACACATGTCTTCAGAGATCCGCCGATTCTTCATGGATTACAAGATCCTCGAAGGCAAGACGGTCACCGTTGACGAGTTTGAGGGCGCCGCCGCCGCGGTCCAGGTGATCCGCGACGCCTTCACCTATTACCGCGCAGAAGAGAACCGCCTGCGCGGCTGGGGCTGAGCCCAAGACGAGCGGACGAGTTGACGCTTGCGCTCTGGGCGAACCTCAGTCATCCTGAGCGTTCGCCCGGAGACACCCCCAATGCGCCCCGCGTCCCTGCTCTCGCTCCTCTGCCCCGCCTCAGCGCTCGTCGCCTTGGGCTGCTCCGACTACAACATCACGCCCAAAGACGACAACGGCGGCGCCATCGACTCCGAGCAGGTCGACTGCCCGCCGTCCGACCCCGACTGCGACGACAGCGAGACCGACAGCCTCCCGCCGGACAGCCTGCCCCCCGACAACGACACCTGCGACGAGTTCAACCTCCCCGGCGAGTCCCTCGCCTTGGTCGAGGCGTGCTACGTCGAGGTCTCCACAGGCACCTTCACCCCCGTCGTGGAGTGGAAGAAGTCCAAGTGGTCCGTGGACGCCAGCTCCAACAACATCATGATGATGCCCGCCGTGGCGTCCCTGAACGACGACAACGGCGACGGCCTCATCAACGACGACGACATCCCCGACATCGTCGTCATCACCTACGGCAGCAACGGCACCCTGCGCGCGGTGAGCGGTGACGGATCGAAGGAGATCTTCAACATCGTCGGCGCGGGGCTCCAGGGCCAAGGCGCGGTGGCCATCGGCGACATCGACAACGACGGCATCGTCGAGATCGTCGCCCCCACGTCCAACACCATCAAGGCCTTTGAGCACGACGGCTCGCTCAAGTGGACGTCCCCGAACCTCTCCGGCCACATGTACGGCACCTCCGACGCCCCGGCGATCTCCGACATGAACGGCGACGGCAAGCCCGAGATCATCATCGGCAAGGCGATCCTGAACAACGACGGCAGCCTGCGCGGCGCGGGCACCTACGGGCGCGGCGGCGTGGCGTCCAACGTCGGCACCACGTCGTTCGCCGTAGACCTCAACCTCGACGGCACCCAAGAGGTGATCGTCGGCAACGCCATGTACACGCCGGGCGGGGCGGCGATCTGGGCCAACGGTGAGCTCGACGGCTACGTCGCCGTGGGCAACTTCGACTCCGACCCCGAGGGTGAGATCGTCGTCAACGCCAGCGGCAACCTGCGCCTGCAAGACACGAACGGCACCGTCCTGTGGCGCGCGAAGATGACCGGCGCGGGCAGCTACTACGGCGGGCCGCCCACCGTGGCCGACTTCGACGGCGACGGGCTCCCCGAGGTCGGCATCGCCGGGCAGTCCACCTACACGGTCTTCGACACCGACGGCAAGAAGATGTGGGAGAAGGCCACCCAAGACGGCTCTTCAGGCAACACGGGCTCGTCGGTCTTCGACTTTGAGGGCGACGGCGTGGCCGAGGCCGTCTACTCCGATGAGACCCGCCTGTGGGTGTTCAACGGCCCCGACGGCAAGGTGAAGCTCAGCTCCACCGAGCACTCCAACGGCACCTGGACGGAGTACCCCGCCATCGCCGACGTAGACGGTGACGGCCAGGCCGAGATCGTCGTGCCCAACACGGCCGGCGGCCACACGGGCTTCTACGTCTTCGGCGACGCCGACAGCTCCTGGCAGCCCGGCCGGAAGATCTGGAACCAGCACGCCTACCACATCACGAACGTCAACGACGACGGCACCATCCCCGCCGTCGCCGACATCAACTGGGCCTCCTACAACAACTTCCGCTCCGGCGACCTCACGGCCGGCTCGGGCGGCATCTACGCCGACCTCATCGGCGTCATCGACGAGGTGTGTGAGGCGCTGTGCGCTGAAGACCGCATCTTCGTGTATGTGCGGGTGGGCAACCAGGGCCACCTCGACGTGACCGAGTCCTTCGACATCACGCTCACGGCGATCACCCCGACTGGCGAGGTCCCGCTCCAGACCCGCACGGTCTCTTCAGGCATCGGCCCCGGCGTGCTCCTCGACACGATCACCTTCGAGGTGAGCGGCGTCTCCGCCCTGGAGATCCTCGACCTCACCCTGAAGGTCGATGGCGGCAACGGCGCCTCCGCCGGGGTGTACTCCGAGTGTGACGAGACGAACAACGAGCCCCTGTGGGGCGCGCCTGTCTGCGCCGAGTGAAGCGCCCCTCTTCGTCACAACGGCCACTATCCTGACGTAACCCCTTGCGTTCGCTCAAGATGCCGTCCATCTTGTGGCTTCGGAGGTCTCCATGCGCGCGCTCACGCTCCTCACCCTGCTCGGAATCGGCTGCAACGAGTACGAGATCAACCCCAAAGATGACGAGCCGCCGGGCGGCCTCGACAGCGAGCCCGTGGAGTGCCCGCCGCAGATCCCTGACTGCAACGACACCGAGGAGGACACCGAGCTGCCCCCGGACAGCGTGCCCCCGGACAACGACGTCTGCGACGAGTTCACCGTCCCCGGCGAGGCCTTGGCCCAGGTCGAGGAGTGTTATGTGCCCGTCTCCACCGGCACCTTCACCCCCGTCGTCGAGTGGAAGAAGTCCACCTGGACGACGGACGCCAGCTCCAACAACATCATGATGATGCCCGCCGTGGCGTCCCTGAACGACGACAACGGCGACGGGCTCATCAACACCGATGACATCCCCGACATCATCGTCATCACCTACGGCAGCTTGGGCACCCTGCGGGCCGTGAGCGGAGACGGCTCGTCGGAGATCTTCAACGTCGTCGGCGCCCAGCTCCAGGGCCAAGGCGCCGTCGCCGTGGGCGACATCGACAACGACGGCATCGTCGAGATCATCGCCCCGACCTCCAACGGCGTGAAGGCCTTCGAGAACGACGGCACGCTCAAGTGGACGTCGGCGAGCCTCTCCGGGCACATCTACGGCACCTCCGACGCCCCGGCCATCTCCGACATGGACGGCGACGGCAGCCCAGAGATCATCATGGGCAAGGCCATCCTCAACAGCGACGGCAGCCTGCGCGGCGCCGGCGCCTTCGGCAAAGGCGGCGTGCCCTCGAACGTCGGCACCACGTCCTTCGCCGTAGACCTCGACCTCGACGGCGTGCAAGAGGTCGTCGTGGGCAACGCGCTCTACGACCCCGACGGCGGCACGATCTGGTCCAACGGCGAACAAGACGGCTACGTCGCCGTGGCCAACTTCGACACCGACCCTGAAGGCGAGATCATCGTCAACTCCGGCGGCAACGTGCGCCTACAAGACACCGACGGCACGGTCTTGTGGCGGGCGTCGATGACCAGCTCCGGCGGCAGCTACGGCGGCCCGCCCACCGTGGCCGACTTCGACGGCGACGGTTTCCCTGAGGTCGGCGTGGCCGGTGTGTCGAACTACACCGTCTTCGACACCGACGGCAAGAAGCTCTGGGAGAACAAGACCCAAGACGCCTCGTCGGGCAACACCGGCTCCTCGGTCTTCGACTTCGAGGGCGACGGCATCGCCGAGGCCGTCTACGCCGACGAGACGCGGCTGTGGGTGTTCAACGGCCCCGACGGCGCGGTGAAGCTGGAGTCCACCGAGCACTCGAACGCCACCTGGACGGAGTACCCCGCCATCGCCGACGTCGACAACGACGGCCACGCCGAGATCGTCGTCGCCAACACGAACTACTTCGGCCACACCGGGTTCTACGTCTTCGGCGACGCCGACGACTCCTGGCAGCCGGGCCGGAAGATCTGGAACCAGCACGCCTACCACATCACGAACGTCAACGACGACGGCACCATCCCCGCCGTCGCCGACATCAACTGGTCCAGCTACAACAACTTCCGCTCCGGCGACCTCACCGCCGGGAGCGGCGGCGTGTTCTCCGACCTCATCGGCACCATCGAGGAGGTCTGCGAGGCGCTGTGTGACCAGGGCCGCCTGTTTGTGTACGTGCGGGTCGGCAACCAGGGCTACCAAGACATCGAGGACGAGGTCGAGCTCACGCTCTACGCCGACACCCCCGAGGGTGAGAAGCGCATGTCGAGCCTCACCATCACCTCGGGCATCCCCGCCGGGCAGATGTTGGACAGCGTCGTGTTTGAGGTGAGCGGCATCGAAGACTGGGACATCCGCGACCTCGTGCTCAAGGTCGACGGCGGCAACGAGACCACCGACGGCACCGAGACCGAGTGCGACGAGACCAACAACGAGGCCCGCTGGGGCGCGATGGTCTGCTTCGAGTAGCCGCCAGGCGGCGCGTTCGCCGGGCGGCGCGGGCCTTAGAAGCTCGCGCCGCTCACGATGCCTTGGCCCTCGGGCAAGGCGATCCAGAGGTTCGTGGCGCTGTCGGGGCCGACCCGCAGCACCCCTTTGGACCGCGACACCATGATCACCTCGTCCCGGGCGGCGTCGTAGCCGCAGTCGGTGATGTCCGTGGGGCTCTCGCTGGCGATGCGCGCCGGAGGCACGGACTTGCCGTCGCCGTTGTCGACGGTGTTGAAGATGTCCTCGATGGCGTACACGCCGCCCGCTGAGGAGCAGACGTAGGGCTCACCGTTCGGGCCCAAGAAGCCATCGACGGAGCGCGCCCGGGTGGTGTCGTAGCTGGGGAAGACCTCGTACAGCGCGCCGGTGTCGGTGGGGTAGGCCCAGAGCGTCGGGCCGCCGCTAGAGGACGAGCCATGGTCGACGATGTAGGCCAAGGACAGGTCTTCGGTGAGGAAGACCGACGAGGCGCTGGTGAAGGTGCCGGGGGCGACGAGCACGTCGTTGATCGAGGGAGAGCTGAGGTAGAGCCCGCCCTCGGCCAGCACAAAAAACACCGTGCCCGCCGTGGCGACATCGGCGATGTTGGCGCCGTAGGTGGTGCCATAGACCAAGGTGGTGCCGCTGAAGTAGGCCATCGTGTCTTTCCAGCCCACGGCGGCGGTCTGGGCGGCGGCGCTCCAGGCGATGGGGCCGAGGACCTCCCCGCCGTACTCGAAGCTGTAGACCAGCGAGGTGTCGGGGGCGAACACGTTGATCGTGGTGCCGACGGCGCCGCTCTCCAAGAGCGCGACCCCGGCGATGGGGTCGGCGTCGGAGTCGGAGTCCGTGTCGGCGTCGGTGTCGCTGTCGGCGTCGCTGTCGGCGTCTGCGTCCCCCTCAGCGCAGTCCGGCAGCTCTGAAGAGGTGCACGGGATGCCCGCCGGGGAGAAGAGGTGGCAGCCAGGCAGCGTGAGCGCGAGGAGGGAGAGCTTCATCGTGAGCATCTTCATCGGGGTTCCTAGAGACGACGGCGACGCCGACGCATCAGCGCAAAAGGTATGACGAACACGGCCCCGCGCCAAGCGTCGGATCCGAAGCAGGCCCTTCCTTGGCCGTCCAGCGGGGGCAAGACGAGGTGTCCGGCGCCGAGACCGTCGTGGGGCGCTTGGCGCAGCGAGCGGTCCGTGGCGGCGTGGTCTTTGAGCCACTCGGCGGCCTCGAAGGCCGTCATCTCGGGGAAGCGGCTCATCACCAAGGCCACGGCGGCGGCGGCGACGGGGCTCGCGGCGGAGGTGCCGTAGAAGCCGCTCGCGCCGTAGACCGACGTGGTGACGCCGTCGGGCGCGGAGATGTCGGGCTTGAGCGCGCCTGCAGAGGTGGGCCCCCACGACGAGAAGTACTCGGGCTCGTTCTGGAGGTATCCATCGGCGCGCACGGCGCCGACGGTGAACGCGAGGCGGTGGGCGCCGGGGTCGGTGATGGAGCCCTCGCGGATGTAGGTGGGGAGATCGCCGCTCGTCGTGAGCACCCGCAGGCGCGTGGCGGGGTCGCCCCGGCGGCGGCGCACCTCCAGGTAGACGAGCGCGTCGTCCTCCAAGGCCGGGCTGAGGCGCTCCACCGGGGAGCAGCCCTCCTCACCTTCGGTCTGGGTGGCCTCGCCCCGGGCGAGCACGGTGCCGTCCTCGCGCACGATGCGGGCGTCGAGGTCGAGATCGCCGCAGCGGGTGTAGTTGTCCCAGTGGAGCGTCACCCCACGCCGGGCGCCGCCGGGGAGCTCCACGGGCAGGCGCTCGACGCCGGGGGCGAACTCGTGGAGGTCGTCGCCGTCCTCGTCGGTGAACCAGCCGAGCCAGTGGCCCTCGGCGTAGTTTCCAGCGCTGGTGACGAGCAGCACGCCGCCTTCGCTCATGGTCTCGACGAGCTCCGAGACCGGGCCGGTGCCGTCGTAGAAGCTGTCGTTCATGAACGACATCGACAAGGTCGCGAGGTCGATGCCCTCACGCACGGACCAGCCCGCGGCGTTCTCGAAGGTGGTGTAGCCGTTGGTGCGCACGAGGTGCAGCTCGACGCCCGGGGCCAGGTCGCGCACGAGCTCGGCGCAGGCGAGGCCGTGGCTGCCCTCCTCATAGGAGAAGCGCGGCGCCGTGGTGTCCATCGCCGGGGTGCAGCCGGGGTGCTCCCAGCAGTCGTGGGTGTCGAAGTCACCGAGCTCGTCGGGGCCAAGCTCAGCGCCGAACCACTGCACATCAAACACCGCGAGCTTCACGCCTTCGCCGGTGAAGCCCGCCGCGTGCCAGGCCTCGGCGCCGATCACCGACGCGGCGTCGTCCGCGGCGTAGGCCCCGAAGTGCCCGTGGGTCTGGGCGAGGGGCTCGACCCGGTAGGGCGTGCCGTCGGTGGGGGGTGTGCGCACGACGGAGCCCGTGGCGCTCGTGGCCAAGGCGCCGGGCGCGTTGGGGCGCTCCACACGGTAGAGCTGACCCTCGGTCACCTCTTCGACGTCCTGGGCCGAGGCGGCGCGGATCAGCACGAGGGCGACGGCGAGCTGCAGCATCTGCGCAACATACACCGGATCCCCGCCGAGGGCAGCCGCGGGCCCGCCGAGGCCTAGATTCCAGGTTACCCTGTGGCCCAGCGACCCCATCCCCGCCTGGAGGCGCCCATGAACCGGCCCAACTCGCCCAGCGACGCCCACACCGACGCCAAGCAGCACCCGCTCATCGCCCAAGCCGAGCGCTGGGGCGCGCACAACTACCACCCCCTCGACGTGGTGATCGCCTCGGGCGAAGGCGTGTGGCTGACGGACACCGACGGCCGGCGTTTTCTGGACATGCTCTCGGCGTACTCGGCGGTGAACCAGGGCCACCGCCACCCCCACATCATCCAAGCGCTCATGGATCAGGCCCAGCGGGTCACGCTCACCTCCCGGGCCTTCCACAACGACCGGATGGGCCCGTTCTTGGAGCGGCTCTGCACCTTGACCGGCTACGAGTCGGCCCTGCCGATGAACACCGGCGCCGAGGCCGTCGAGACCGCCATCAAGGCGGCGCGAAAGTGGGGTTACCAGGTCAAGGGGGTGCCCGCCGGTGAGGCGGAGATCATCGTCGCCACCGACAACTTCCACGGCCGCACCACGACCATCGTCGGCTTCTCCACCGAGCCCCAGTACCGCGCGGGCTTCGGGCCGTTCACGCCGGGCTTCAAGGTGGTGACGTTTGGCGACGTGGCCAGCCTAGAGGCCGCGTTCAACGAGCGCACCGTGGCGTTTCTCATCGAGCCGATTCAGGGCGAGGCCGGGATCAACGTGCCCCCGGCGGGCTACCTAAAGCGCGCCCGGGAGCTCTGTGACGCCCACGACGCGCTCCTGCTCTCCGATGAGATTCAGACGGGCTTCGGGCGCACGGGCCGCATGTTCGCCATGGACTGGGAGGGTGTGCGCGCCGATGGCGTGATGGTCGGCAAGGCCCTGGGCGGCGGCGTGCTGCCGGTCTCGGCGTTTCTGGCCGATCGCCGCGTGATGGACGTCTTCACCCCCGGCGACCACGGCTCGACCTTCGGCGGCAACCCCTTGGCCTGCGCCGTGGCCTCCGCCGCCTTGGACGTGCTGGTGAACGAGGGCCTCGCCGAGCGCGCCGACACCCTCGGCGCCTGGTTCAAGGCCGAGCTGGAGGCGATCCAGTCGCCTCATGTGCTGGAGGTCCGCGGTCGCGGCCTGCTCATCGGCGTGGAGATCAAGGCCGAGTCCGGCCCCGCCCGGCCCTTCTGCAAGGCCCTGATGGCCCGGGGGATCCTCTGCAAAGAGACCCACCAGCAGGTCATTCGTTTCGCCCCGCCCCTGGTCATCGACCGTGAGACGCTCCAGTGGGCGCTCGGGCACATCCGTGAGGTCTTGAGCGCATGAGCCACGAGGACTACCCCTGGCGACTTCGGCTGCACCACAAAGGGTACGCCTCGGTGCTCGTCGAGCGGCGCGGCCGCTGGATTCGGTTTGACCCCTACGACGCCCCCGAAGGCGACGACGTGAGCGTGCTCACCTGGACGGAGACCGAGCGCTGCCGTGGCGTGATCCAGGCGATCACGGCGGGCAAACGCCCCACCGTCGTCGCCACGCCGCCCACGCGGATGTGGATCTCGGCCAAAGGCGCCGTAGACGACTGCTCCCCCGGCGGCAAGGTCGACAAGGTCAAGATCGACGCCATCGAGTACCAGCCTGTGCCCTACGCCTCGGCCCCCGAGGCGGTGTTTAAGGCGAAGGCGGCCTTGATGAACCCGCGCCTCGCGCTCTCTCGGCTCAAGGGCCGGGCCGAGCAGCCCAAAGGCAACCCCCTGGCGGTGATGTTGACCTTGCCCGACGGCGGGCGGCTGGTTCACCTCAACTGCGCCCTGCACCGGGGCACCGACCCGGCCTGGATTCACCGCGCCATCGAGGTCTTCGGCGGGGCCGACTGGCTCATCGTCGGCGTAGACTACGGCGAGGGCGAGGCCGTCATGGAGCATGTGCCCCGGTTCAACGCCAAGCTCGTGCTCATCGCGGATCTGGTGAACGAGACGCGCCGGGATCTGGGCCTGCCGACCTTCATCCTCACGCCGATCGTCGATCGCCTCGTCGAGATGAAGATCGCCGCGCACCCGTTCGTGCGTGAGGCGAGCTTCCGCTTCGAATGAGCCCCTCCGTCCCCCATCGCGGCGTGCTGCGCCCCATCAGCGTCGCGCCGATGATGGACCGCACCGACCGCCACTTCCGGGCCTTGATGCGGCGCATCAGCCGCCGGGCCTTGCTGTACACCGAGATGGTCACCGCCCAGGCGCTCAAGCACGGCGACCGGCGGCGGCACCTCGACTTCTCGCCGGAGGAGCACCCCATCTCCTTGCAGCTCGGCGGGGATGACCAGGCCTTGCTCGCCGACTGCGCCAAGCTCGCCCTGGACTGGGGCTATGACGAGGTGAACCTCAACGTCGGCTGCCCCAGCGATCGGGTGCAGGCCGGGCGTTTTGGGGCCGTGTTGATGCTCGATCCGCCTCGGGTGGCGGAGTGTGTCGCCGCGATGCGCGACGCCGTGGCCCTGCCGATCACCGTGAAGCACCGCATCGGCGTCGATGACCAAGACCGCTACGAGGACATGCTGGCCTTCGTCGATGTCGTCGCCGCCGCCGGGGCCGACCGCTTCACGGTCCACGCCCGCAAGGCCTGGCTCTCGGGCCTCTCGCCCAAAGAGAACCGGGAGATCCCGCCCTTACGCTACGAGGACGTTCACCGACTCAAGGCCGAGCGCCCGCAGCTCCAGATCGAGGTGAACGGCGGACTCAACACCCCGGAGGCCTGGGCCGCCCAGCTCGCGCGTGTAGACGCCGTGATGATCGGCCGCGCGGCGTACGAGGACCCCTACGTCTTCGCCACCGTGGACGCCCGCTTCTTCGGCGAGGACGCGCCCGCCGTGGACGAGCTGGACGTGGTGCGAGGCTTCTTGCCCTACGTCGCCGAGCGCACCGCCGCCGGGGACGGCCTGCGGCACATCACCCGGCACCTGCTCAAGCTGTTCAACGGCCGCCCTGGGGCCCGGCGCTGGCGGCAGGCGCTCACGAACCCGCCGGATCTGCGCGGCGACGCGGCGGCGGCGCTGGTGCGTGAGGCGCTCCAGGCCGTCAGCGGCGGAGCAGGGCCTGAAGCAGGCGAGACGCAGGCGCCAGGGCCGGGTTGAGGATCAGCCGGGGCTCGTCGTTCGCGTCTTTGCCCGAGGGCGGGCTCGGCGGCGGCAGGCGCAGGGCGGGCCACCACACCCAGGCCGTGCCCACGAGCGCCAGCACGAGGCCCACGGCCCCCGTCCAAGGACCGAGCTGGTCCAAGGCGCTGCCGCGCTCGGGCGTGTAGACCCAGGCGTAGACCCCGGCGAGGCCGAAGTAGACCACGACGGCGAGCGCGGCGGCCCAGGCCCGACGATGTTCAGCGGTGTCCAAGGATTACAGCTCGTCTCGCCAGCGCCGGGAGAGCGCCACCTCGTCTTGGTACCGAAGCACCTCTTCGTTGCGACGATCTTCGCTCCAGCCGAGCAGCTCGGCCATGCGGTCGGCCACGGCCTCCGTCGCGTCGAGGCCCTGGTTCGTGTCGCGGAAGAAGAGCTGGGTGCGGCGCACCATGACGTCGCTGACGGTCTGGGCGAGCTCGCGGTGGACCGCCCAGTCCACGATCGCGAGGATCTCCGGGCGACCGGGCACGAGCGCGCCGAGCAGGCGCTGATCGGTCACGGCGTAGCGGGCGATGTCGAGGCCCCGGGTGCCGTAGCGGTGGGCCAGGTACAGCGCCACATAGGCCGAGACCCGCCCGCTGGACGCCTCGGTGATCTGCCGGGCGACGGCCTCGGCGTCGTCGTTCTCGGGCCAGCCCACCGCACCGGGCAAGGGCTCGCGGCCGGTGTGCGCGTCGTGAACGCCTTGGGGAACCCGGCCCATCAAGGCGAGCAGGTCCATCGCCTTGGAGACGACTTCAGCGCCCATGCGCCGGAACGTCGTGAGCTTGCCCCCGGCGATGGTGATCAGGCCGTCGGCGTCGACGATGATCTCGTGCTCCCGGCTCACGCTCGACTCGCTGGCGTCGCCTTGGGCGATGAGCGGCCGCAGCCCGGCCCAGGTGCAGATCACGTCCTCGTGGACGAGCTTCGCGTCGGGGAAGTAGTGGTTGGTGACGTGCAGGAGGTAGTCCACGTCGGCCAAGTCCGCGCAGACCTCCTCCGGCGGGCCCTCGTAGTAGGTGTCCGTGGTGCCGATGTAGGACTGCTCCCCCCAGGGGATACAGAACAACAAGCGCCGGTCTTTGGGGTGGTTACACACCACGGCGTGGTGCAGGGGCAGGCGGCTGGCGTGCACGACGATGTGAACGCCTTTGGTGGGCTTGAGCAGGGGTCGCCCGCCTTGGCCGAGGCCGCGCACCTTGTCCGTCCAGGGCCCCGAGGCGTTGATCACGGCGTTGGCGCGGATCTCGACCGGGGGCAGCTTCGAGCCCGAGAGCGTGTCCACCACCCGCACGCCGTCGATGCGCCCTTGGGCGTCGTGCAAGAGCCCCGAGACCCGCGCCCAGGTCAACACCGCCGCGCCTTGGGCGTTGGCGTCGATGACCGTCTCTAAGGTGAGCCGGGCGTCGTCCGTGGCGCAGTCGTAGTACAGGGGCGCGCCCTTGAGGCCCTGCTGGTTGAGGCCGGGCTCGACCGTGGCGAGCTGCTTCTTCGAGAGCGTCTTGTGCAGCTTCGGCGAGCGGAACAGCGACAGGCCGTCGTAGAGCCACAGCCCCGCGCGTAGGGTCTCCAGGCGCACGGGGCTCTGGGGGTAGATCGGGTACAAGAAGCCGAGCGGGTTCACCAGGTGCGGGGCGATGTTCTGGAGCACCTTACGCTCGCTGACCGCCTCAAACACCAGGGACAGCTCGCCTTGCTCCAGGTAACGCAGGCCGCCGTGGACCAGCTTCGAGGACCGCGACGAGGTGCCATAGGCGATGTCTTTGGCCTCGACGACGGCGACCTTGAGGCCCCGCCGGGCCGCGTCGCGCAGGGCCCCCGCGCCGGTGATGCCGCAGCCGATGATGAGGAGGTCAAACCGCTCCTCGCCCACACGCTTCCAGGTCTGCTCGCGGGGCTCGCTCATGTGCGCCTCCGTCGGGGGTGCTGCCCCCGGCTGGGGGTGATATCGCGGCAGGCCCACCGCCACCACCTCCCGACGTGGGCCCTCCGAGACGATGAACCGCGCCGATCTGCTCCGCCGCCTTCGCCGCGCCCAGTCCCTCGCCCAGCGCGGGGCCACCGAAGGCGAGCGCGCCGCCGCGGCCTTGGCTGTGCAGCGCCTCACCCGCCGCCTCGACGCCTTGCCGCCGGGCGACGACGCTGAGGAGCCCGCTCCACGTCGGGGCTTTGACGGACTGCCCTGGGCCGCCGACGGCGCCGCCGCCCCCGACCGCGCCGCCGTGCTCGCCCGCCTTCAAGCCTGGGTGAAGGGCACGGTGCCCGCTGAGGAGCTGCGCTGGTGGGCGGCGTGGGTGGTCGACAAGTGTGTGTTGCCCGAGCTGCCCCCGGATGACCCCGAGTCCGGCGCGGCGGAGATCGTGCTCCACCTCGCGTCTCGGCATCGCCCGGCGCTGCGGCGGGAGGACTGGCCGGTGATGCGCAGGCTGCTCACGGCCCCGGCGGCGGAGATGCGGGCGGCTTGGCGGGGGTGGTTGGAGCATCTGGCGGGGAGG
>JBEAVX010000866.1:0-3285 GCA_041160755.1 Pseudomonadota bacterium | reverse complement strand
AACGCCTGCCCGGCGGCGGCGGGGGTCTGAGACGCCCACACCATCTGCGCGCCGATGAGCTCGGCGTCGGCGGCCTCCCAGCGGGCGGCGAAGGCGCGCTCGCCGCCGGGAAACACCAGCGGCAGGCCGGCCTCACGCAAGAGCACGGCCCAGGCGCCCAAGGCGTTGACGATGCTGTAGGGCATGCCCTCGGCGGCGCCGAGGATGAAGTGGGGCCGGTGAATCGACCAGGTCCAAGGCGTCTTTTGGGGGTCACGTCCCCACAGCGAGTCCTCGACGGCGAAGTACCACGAGGGCCCGGGGTGCCGGGGGCTGTCGGCGCGGACGGGCTCGGGGTACGCCGGCCAGAGGTCTGGGCCGAGGTGAACGCCGCTCAGGCGGCCGCCGGTGAGCAGGGCGACGTGGCGCAGGTTGGAGTCGCCCTCCGCGCCGAGCGTGTCCACGGCGGCGAGGAGATTCTGGATCATCGCCGCGTTCTGGCCCTCGTCCACGAGCCCGGCGGCCTGGTTGATCCCGCCGAAGTACCAAGACTCAGCGCCAGGCAGGCGGCTGAGCAGGCCCGAGAGCGGCCGGGCGAGGCGAAGGGCGGTCTGCATCGTGGCGGGGTGAAGGTCCCGCTCGGGTTGGCCGGCGCCGGGGTGTCGGTGCGCGGCGTAGTAGATCACCGTGGGCCGCGCGGCGCCGAGGGCGGCGCGGAGGCTCGTGGGGTCCTGAAGATCCGCCCGAACCCCGGTGACCCGGCCAGCGAGCTCAGGATCGACGCGGCCGCTGCGCGACAGCGCGAACACGGGCTCGGCGGTGGACCCGGCGAGGTGGCGAACAAGACCCGCCCCGGCGACGCCGCTGGCGCCGACGACGAGGTGACGGTCGGGGGCTCTCTCGGTCGCCATCGGCGCGCTCCGGCTCAGTCGATGACCTCGACCTCATCCCGGCTCACCCGGGTGATGAGCGCCTTAAACGCCGCGGCTCGGTCGGGGAGCTCATGGTAGACGTCGCGGAGCTGGCCCACGAGATCCTTCGCCCGACGGAAACCGGAGACGAGCTGACCGGCGATGTCGGTCTGCGACCAGTACAGGAGCTGCAGCTCCTTCAACGAGCGCCCCGAGGCCCAGGCGTGGCCAAAGAGGATCACGTCTGGGTCCCAGGTGGTCGTGAGCCCGGTGATCGCCTCGGCCTTGAGCACCGGGGGCGAATACCGCACGTCGTTCACCCGCTTGGCGAGAGAGCGCAGCTCCCCTTGCAGGTTCGTGCGAAGCTGGATGCCTTTGGGCAAGGAGTTGGTCATCGCGCAGAGGATGCCGAAGAGCTGCTCCGGGCTCATGTCCTCGATCACGCCGCTGAGCACGAGCTCCGTGGAGAAGATCTCCTCGATGCGCAGGTTTCGGAGCACCTTCGCCCCGGCGAGGAGCTCGTCGTTCTCGCTGAGGTAGCCGACCTCGACGAGCATCATCCGTCGGGCCTCGAAGTCCATGAACGCCTTGTGGGCGGCCTCCTCGACGCGGTGCTCCAGGCGGCGCAGCTCTTTGCGCTGCTTCCGCTGGGCGGGGCGCAGGCCCTCGGCGGGGGGCTGGCTCGGGTCGTCCCCGGCGGCGCGGAGCTGCTCCCGCACACGCTCGGCCTGGCCCTCCAGGCCCTTGGCCTGGGCGCGCATCTTGTAGGAGAGGAAGCTCCGCTCCACAAGCGCCCGCACCTTCTCCCGAGGGTGGCGCTCCAAGAGGCTCACCACGGAGTTAAAGCTCAGGTTGAACGAGGAGTTTACGCGCTCGGGCTCGCCGCTGATGTAGCGCTGCAGCCAGGGCGCGATCTGCCCGTAGTCCTTGAAGTCGGCCTTGATGACGACGTAGCCCTGGGCGTCCATGCCCCGGCGCCCGGCGCGGCCGGCCTGCTGCAGGAACTCGCGCACGGTGAGCGGGTTGGTGCTGCGCCCGTCAAACTTCACGATGCTGTCCATCGCCACGGAGCGCGCGGGCATGTTGACGCCGAGCGCGAAGGTGGACGTGGTGTAGAGCACCATGATGAGCTTGCGCTCGTAGAGCTCCTCGACGAGCGCCTTGAGCTGAACGTGCAGCCCGGCGTGGTGGAAGGCGACACCTTTGCGGTAGAGGCCCTCCAGCTCGCCGTCGACGACGTCGCGGCCCAAGGCCTCGATGGCCTCGTCGATGCGCGCGTGCAGGGCAGGGCGGTCGTCATACGGCAACAGCGAGCGGTTGAGGCGGCGGCCCAAGGACCGCGCGTACTCCTCGGCCAAGCGGCGGCTGTGCACGAAGTAGAGGTACGGCGCGAGGTCCGGCATCAACATCCGGAAGAGGTCGCCGTGGCGCGTCTCGTCGTCGTCGGGGCGTCCCCGGCGGCGATCCCCGCCGCCGTCTTCAGGGCCCTCGTCCCGCCGCCTGCGCCGAGGGCCGCGCACGTCGCCGCCCATGCGTTTCCAGCGTTGAAAGCCCTTCTCAAACTCCTTCGGCGACATGAGGCCGTGCTCACGCTCGCCGATGAGCAGCTCCAACGGCACCGCGCGCTCACGCTCCTCGATGACGTGCACCGTGCGGCCGCGCACCTCGCTGAGCCAGTCGGCGAACTCTTGCAGGTTCGAGAGCGTCGCCGAGAGCCCCAAGACCTTCACCTCGGGCGGCAGGTAGATGAGCACCTCCTCCCAGACCGTGCCGCGCTCGCGGTCGTCCAAGAAGTGGATCTCATCCAAGATCACCGCCGCGAGGTTCGGCGGGGCGCCGGTCTGGCCGTCTTGCCCGGCGTCCAGGAGCATGTTTCGGAGGATCTCGGTCGTCATCACGAGGCAGGGGGCCTCGCGGTTGATCACGAGATCGCCAGTGACGAGGCCCACGCGCTCTTCGCCGTGCATCCGGCGGTAATCGCGGAACTTCTGGTTCGAGAGCGCCTTCACCGGCGCGGTGTAGATCACCGTGCGGCCTGCGGCGAGCACCTCGTCCACGACGCTGTCAGCGATGATCGTCTTGCCCGTGCCGGTCGGCGCGGAGACGAGCACGGAGTGCCCACCACGGAGCAGGTTGATCGCCTGCTCTTGGAAAGGGTCTAGGGTGAGCCCACGAAGCTCCATTGACGTCCTGAAGCAAGAAGAGCCTCTTCACCGAAGCGAAGAGGCTCTCTTAGATGGTAGTCCCAACGGGAGTCGAACCCGTGTCGCTGCCGTGAGAGGGCAGTGTCCTAGGCCTCTAGACGATGGGACCAAGGTGTCGAAGTCCATCCCAAGTGGTAGTCCCAACGGGAGTCGAACCCGTGTCGCTGCCGTGAGAGGGCAGTGTCCTAGGC
>JBEAVX010000860.1:0-5465 GCA_041160755.1 Pseudomonadota bacterium | reverse complement strand
CGATGGATCAGGCCAAGCTCTTCACCCGCCGGGGCTGGGTAGAGGACGCCCGGGCCGAGCTGGAGGCCGCCGCCGCCACCCCCGCCGGGGCCCAGAGCGCCGAGCTGTGGTGGGCTCTCGCCGGGGCCCGGCTCACGGTCTGTGACGTCGAGGGCGCCTGGCTCGCCGCCGAGCAGGCCGCCGCGCTCACCGACGACGCCGCCGCCCGGGCCGAGGCGCTCACCTTCGCCGCCGATCTGCGCGGGCAGCACGGCGTGCTCACCGTGTCCGCGCCCCACGAGGGGATGTTCTCGCGGCTCCAGCTGGAGCCCCAGTCGATGCTGCTCAACCCCGAGCACAAACGCTGCGTCGAGGCCCTGAGCCTCGCCTGGACCCACGGCGTGCGCCTCCCGGCCCGGGTGGCCTTGCCCCAGGGCGACTACGCCGTACAAGGCCAGACGGTGTCCGTGCGCCCTGAGGCCGAGGCCAGCCTGCCGCTCGGCATGGGCCAGCTCGGCGCGAAGGGTTTCTCGGCCTTGCAGGTGAGCCGCCTGGAGCTCGCGAGCGGGGTCTCGACGCTGTTCGGACCCCAAGCCGCGCACTACGCGCCGTCTCTGGAGCTCCAGATCGCCTTCACCCAGCCCGTCGCCGGGTGGCTCGTCGGCGCCACAGTGGACTGGAGCGCGCGGAGCTGGGTGATGGTGGACGCCGGGCCCGCGAGCAGCGCGCGGAGCCTCGCCGGGGGCGTGCGCCTGGGGCGTGAGCTGATGATCGGCGGCCCCCTCGCCCTGCGCCCCACCCTGGGCTACCGCTACGGCGTGATCCCCGGCGTGGCCCTGGGCTGCGTCAGCGGCAGCGGCGAGGGCCTCGCCTGCGACACCACCCCCGATCCCGCCGATGACTGGGCCGTGTACGCCAGCGCCGTGGCCCACATCCCCTCCGCCGAGCTGTCGATGAACTACCGCCGCGCCGGGCGCACGACGGCGCTCGGGCTGGGTGTGCGCGCCGGGGTCGACCTCGTGCTCGGCGCCCCCCAGAGCCCTGGCGAGGCCCAGGTGACCACCCGCGACCTCACCGTCACCTACGCCGTAGACGACGAGGCGGACTTCAGAGCCGTGGGCCTGCGGATGCTCGCTGAGGTGAGCGTCGCCTTTCGTTGAGCGCGCTCAGCCCCCGATCATGCCCAGCTCGACGAGCAAGCCGAAGTGATCTGAAGGTTGTAGGGGCGGATCCGCGCCGGGGATCAGCCCCTCGCCGGTCAAGACCGCCGAGCGGGGGCGCACCCGGCCCGCCGTCGCCCGCAGCATCACCCGGTCCAGGCGCCGGGCGGTGACGTGGGGCCCGATCCCGGCGGCGAGGGGGTTGCGGCTGGGATCAAAGCTCAGCCCCGCCTCACCCGGGCGCAGCGTCGGCCAGAGATCGACGAACCCGCTGTTGATGAGCACCTCGGGGGCCTCTTCATCGCCGAAGTTGAAGTCTCCGGCGAGGATCGACACCCCGCCGAAGGGCTCACGGACCGATCGTAAGAGCACGCGGAGCTGCTCATGGCGAATTCGGGGGCCGTCGGCGTGGAGGTCGGAGGAGAGGTGCAGGGCGATGGCCTGAAGCGGCACGCCGCCGACGTTCACCCGCACGGCCGTCGCGGCCTTGCTGCGCGGCAGGGTGAGGCGCGCGACCCGCTCCACGGGCAGACGAGAGAGCCAGAGCTGGCCATAGGGCCGCACGCCGAGGGCCTCGGGGCCTTCGCTCATGCGGTACGCGGCGCGCACCCAGGGCCAGGCGCCGATGGCCTCGACCACGGCGGGGGTGACCTCTTGCAGCGCGATGAGGTCGGCGTCGGCAGCCTGGAGCATGGCCGAGATCGCCGGGAGCCGCTCGCCGAGGCGCACCCGAGGGGCGTCGTAGAGGTCAAAGAGCACGTTGAACGTCAACACCCGCAGGCGTCCACCCCGCGCGGCGCCTGGCGCGAGGGAGGCGGACGCGCCCCAGCCGTCGCCGGTCCAGGCGTAGGCGGGGCCCTCCGACCAAGGGCGCGGCGGCGGCGGCGGGGCCTTCACGGGCTCAAAAGAACCGGAGCTGAACGCCGACGTTCACCCGCAGCGCGGTGGAGAGGAGCTCGCCCGCTTGGGAGCCCACGAGGACGGCGGCGGTGCCTTGGCTGGACGTGCCGGTGCTCCAGCCCCCCTCCTCGGCGGCGGCGGCCAACGCGGCGGAGCAGCGAAGATCCGTGTCGAGGCCGAAGGTCGCGTCACCGCGACACTGATCGGGGCTGTCCGTCGTCGGCAAGAGCAAGGAGTATTGCCCTTCAGCGAAGATCGAGAAGGTCTGGCTGATGTCCAGCGCGACGCCCGCGCCGCCGGTGACCATCCCCGCGGCCTTCATCGGGCGGCTGGTGAAGGTGGTCTCGCCGTCGATCTCGGTCGGGAGGCTGAGATCGACCAGCGTGTCTTGGGTGAGCGCCGGGGAGAGGAGCACCGTGAGCGACGCCGAGACGTAGGGCTTAAAGACGCCGCTGGTGATCGGGTACAGCCGCAAGTAGGGCTCGATGAAGCCCGCGGTGCCGCCGAGGGTCACCTCTGCGCCCTCGCCTTGGTACACGCCGTCCACCTCGGAGACCAGGAGCGCCTGGGCGGCCCCGCGCTGGTTCAGCGAGAGCCCTCCGGCGAGGCCCAGCTCGACACCTTGGCCCGGGTGGAACGACAGCGCGGCCCGGGTGAGCGCCGTCGGCGCGCCGCCGTCAACGCTCATGCCCGTGGCGTAGAGGCCGTCGATCAGGTGAGGGCTCGACACCTCGCCAGACGAACTTACAGTGTAAGCCACGCCGTAGTTGCGCTCGAACCACTGAATCGGCGCGCCCGCGCTCAGCTCCAACCCGACGCTGCCTTTGCGCAGGCGCCGATCGGCGGCGAAGGCCTCGGGGGTCTTGCCGCTCTCACAGAACGCCTTGTAGAGCGCGGGGCTGAGGCCGAGCGCGCCCCGCTCCTCTTCAGACTGCGCGCAGGACGTTGACGACGCCAGCGGGGGATCCACGATCGGATCGTCCGGCGGCTTCACGACAGGATCATCCGGCGGCTTCACCACGGGATCATCCGGCGGCTTCACCACGGGATCACCCGGAGACCCCACCGGGAGCGTCGGGTCGAACTCGTTGATGTCTGGCGGCGGCGGCGGCGCCAAGAACGGGTACGGCGCCTTGGGCAAGGGCTTGCCCGCCGGTCGCGCCTTGTAGAGCTTGAGATCCCCCCGGATCTTGCCCGCGGCGAGGCGACAAAACTCCGCCTCTTGGCCCTGGGGGATCTCCTCCGCGATCTCCCGAAGGGCGCGTTTCTCATCTTCAGCGTCGTAGACCCGCACGACGACGGAGAGCACCCCGCTGTCGAGGGTTCGCACCGTGGTGAAGACGATGAGCGGGGACTCCCAGTGGGTGAGCACGGCCTTGGGGCAGCCCGGCTGGGCGAGGCAGCCCTCGGGGGGGTGCAGCTTGTTCGCCTTGAGCTGATCCGGGCTCACCGCCTTAACGCCTTGGCGCTCCAGCTCGGCGAGGAACATGTCCTGCAGCGTGAGCGCGATGGCGATGTCGGTGACGCTCTCGCTCTCAAACTCCGAGACAAGGACGTCTTGGGCGAGGGCGGGGGACAAAAGGGAGGCGAGCAGGAGGAGCGGGTTCATCAGGGTGAGCATACCTCAAGGAGCCGGTCATCTCAAAGCCTCGGGGCGACGGCGAGGCAGTTGACGACCGGCGGGATCCCCGATAACAGAGCACCCGCAAGCCGAGATAGCTCAGTCGGTAGAGCAACTGATTCGTAATCAGTAGGTCGCAGGTTCGATTCCTGTTCTCGGCACCATCTTCCCGCCGGTTCGTCCCGGCGGGAATTTTTGTCTCTGGAGGTTCCTGTGGCCGTGCTCACCTGCCGAGGCGTTGAGCGCGCGTATGGTGACCGCGTCGTGCTGCGCGGCTGCGATCTGAACGTCGAGGCGGGTGAGCGGGTCGGCCTCGTCGGGCCAAACGGCTGCGGCAAGTCAACGCTGCTGGCGATCCTCGCCGGGGCCGAGCCCCCGGACGCGGGCGCGGTGCAGCGCCCGGCCCAGCTCGGGCACCTCGCCCAGGAGCCTATGCTCGGCGAAGGCACCGTCGGCGACGCGGTGGATCGCGCCTTGGCCTGGCACCGGGCGCTCATCGCCGCCTTTGAGCGGGCCCACGCCGTCGGCGACGAGGCCGCCGCCCAAGACGCCCAGCAGCGCCTCGACGCCGCGGGCTGGGTGCAAGACCACAAGGTCGACGCGCTCCTCACCTTGCTCGGCGCGCCGGATCGATCCGCCCCCCTCGCCCGGCTCTCCGGCGGCGAGACCCGCCGCGTCGCCTTGGCCTTGGCCTTGTTGAGCTCCTCGGAGCTTCTGCTCTTGGACGAGCCCACCAACCACCTCGACGCTGAAGCCGTCGATGAGCTGCAGGGCTGGCTCACGGAGTACCGGGGCGCCGCCGTCTTGGTCACCCACGATCGTTACCTCTTGGAGGCCCTCGCCACGCGCATCGTCGAGGTCGATGACGGCGTGTGTGTCTCCTATGACGGCAGCTACGGCGACTACCTCATCTCCCGGGCCGAGCGCCAGGCCGCGCTCTCAAAGGCCGAAGATCAGCGCCTCTCCCTCATCGCCCGAGAGGCCGAGTGGGCCTCACGCTCGCCCGCCGCGCGCACGACGAAGCAGCAGGCCCGGCTCAAGCGCCTCGACGCCTTGATGAAGACCCGGCCCATGGCCAAAGAGAGGCCGTTCAGCCTCGATCTGCGCGCCGGGCTCGACCGGGGCCGCACCTTGGTCGAGGCCACGGGGCTCAAAAAACGCTACGGCGATCGGGTGATCCTCCCCGGGCTGGATCTCACCCTGCGCCCCGGGGATCGCCTGGGGATCATGGGGCCCAACGGCGCGGGCAAATCGACGCTGCTGCGGGTGATCGCCGGGACGGAGCAGGCCGACGCCGGGCGCCTCAACTTCGGCCCCCGCGTCGTCATCGCCACCTTGGACCAGCACCGCACGGGCCTCGACCCCGACGACACGGTGATGGAGGCCGCAGGCGGCGGCAACACGAGCGTCCGGGTGGGCGGCGAGGACGTCCACGTCACGAGCTTCTTGGGGCGGTTTCTGTTCGGGCGCCAGCAGCTCGACCAGCGGGTGCGCACGCTGTCCGGCGGCGAGCGCGCCCGGCTGCTCATGGCGCGGCTCTTGCTCAAGGGCGCCTCGGTGCTCCTGCTCGACGAGCCCACGAACGACCTCGACCTGATGACCCTGCGGGTCTTGGAGGAGGCGCTGTTGAGCTTTGACGGCGCCGTCGTGGTCGTCACCCACGACCGCGCCTTGCTCGACCGCGTCTGCACGAGCGTGCTCGCGTTTGAGGAGGGCGGGCGCTGCGGCACCTACGCCACCCGCCTCCAAGCCCAGGCCGCCGCGAAGGAGCGCCGCGCCGCCGCGCAGACCGCCGCCGCCCTAGC
>JBEAVX010000856.1:0-4768 GCA_041160755.1 Pseudomonadota bacterium | reverse complement strand
ACATAGGACTCCCGGGTCACCGCCCACCCGGATCCCCCATGCCTCCCAGCCTGATCACCCGCCTCGGCGCCGTCTTCATGGCGCTTGGTGTCGCCGCCGCCGCCTATGGCGCCCACGGGCTTGAGAAGGTCGTGGCCGACCCGCACCTCGTCGAGGTCTGGGGCACCGGCGCCCGGCTGCACCTGTTCCATGGCCTCGGGCTCTTGGTCTTGGGCCGCATGGCCGCGCCGCCGAGGGCCTGCGCGCCGCTTCTGGCCTTGGGGATCCTGCTGTTCTCGGGCTCGCTCTACACCATGGCGCTCACGAACGTCCGCTGGCTCGGGGCCATCACGCCGCTTGGCGGGGTGTCGTTCATCGTCGCCTGGGGCCTGCTCGCCTGGCGAGGTCCGGGGGACTCCGCCAGCGGGGCCTCTTGATTCATCGCCTTGATTGGGGGAGAATGGCGGCTCCACACCGGGAGGATCCTTGCTGACGCTCTACCTCGCCTGCTTCGCGTTCGGCGCCGTGTTTGTCGGGGCCTCCGCGTTCATGGGCAACAAGGAGCTGGAGGCGGACGGCACCGACGCCGACATCGGCGGCCATGACGGTGACGCCACCCTCGACCACGACCACGACCACGACCTCGCCGGGCACGACGGCGCCGGGGATCACCCCGTCGGTCTGGGCAAAGAGCTCACGCTGGGCGGCAAAGACATGGGCGCCGCGCACCAAGGCGACGCGCTGCACGACGCCGCGCTCACCCTGCAGCAGGCCGCGCCGAGGGCGCCACGCTTCCGGCCGCTGTTGAGCCTACGCTTCTGGACCTACGCCATGACGGCGTTTGGGCTCGCCGGGGCGCTGTGCCGCCTGCTCAACGTGCCGCTGTTCTTGGAGCTCCCCGCGGCGATCGTCCTGGGCCTCGGCGTCGGGCTCGGCGCGGCCTTCGCGATTCATTCGCTCAAGTCGAGCACGGTCACCACCGACCAAAACCTCAAGACCCTCGTCGGTGGCGAGGCCACGGTGATCTTGCCGGTCTCGTCCGGCCAGCTCGGCAAGGTGCGGATGCGCCTGGGCGACCAAGACGTCGAGCTCACGGCGACCACCCGCGAAGAGTCGCCGATCCCCCGAGGCGCCACGGCCTTCGTCATCGCCATGAACGGGGACCGCGTCGAGGTCGCCTCGCTGCGCTCTCTGGACCCAATCGCCGCCAAACAGCGGGCGCGCTCGATGCCTCCGCAGGCGCGCTGACCCTCTCACCATCCACCTGGAGGTCCCCGAATGGGAACCATCGTCGGCACACTGTGTGCCCTCCTCGCCGGGCTCTTCGTCGTCGGCATGATCGGCGCGGTCGCGCAGGCCTTCGTCTACATCTGTGAGCCCAACGAGGTGCTCGTCATCTCGGGGCGCCAACGCCAGCTCACCGACGGATCCAGCGCGGGCTACCGGGTGATCACCTCCGGGCGCGCCTTCCGGTTCCCGATCATCGAGCGGGCCGAGCGGATGGACATGCGCGCCTTGCCCATCGACATCAAGATCGCGAACGCCTACTCCAAAGGTGGCATCCCGCTCACCGTTCACGCCGTCGCGAACGTGAAGATCTCCCGCGACCCGGCCTTCATCGGCAACGCCATCGAGCGCTTCTTGGGCCAAGACATCGGCGAGATCCGCCGCGTCGCCAAAGAGACGCTGGAGGGCCACCTGCGCGGCGTGCTCGCGACGCTGACGCCCGAGGAGGTCAACGAGGACCGCCTCAAGTTCGCCCAGCAGCTCGTGGACGAGTCCGACGACGACTTCCGCCGCCTCGGTCTCCAGCTCGACACGCTCAAGATTCAGGCCGTCTCCGACGACGTGCATTACCTCGCGAGCATCGGCCGCCAGCGCATCGCCGTCGTGCTGCGCGACGCCGAGATGGCCGAGTCCACGGCGAAGTCCGAGGCCGAGCGCAAAGAGGCTGAGGCCAACCAGCTCGGTCAGGTGGCGAACGAGAAGGCCAGCGGCGCCATCGCCGCCGCCGAGAACGACGTCGCCCGCGTTCGCGCCGAGATCACCGCGATCAGCCAGATCGAGATCGAGAAGACCCAACAAGGCGCGCTCCAGGCCCGGGCCGAGGCCGAACAAGAGCTCCAAGAGATCCGCAAACGCCTGGAGGAGCTGCGGCTGCAGGCCGACGTGGTGCTGCCCGCCCAGGCCGAACAACAAGCCCAGGCCCTGCGCGCCCGGGGCGACGCCGCGAGCATCGAAGAGAACGGCCGCGCCATGGCGCTCGTGCTCCAGATGATGACTGAAGCCTGGCTCCGCGCGGGCAAAGACGCGAAGGACATCTTCCTCATCCAGAACCTAGAGACGGTCCTCCGCACCGTCACCGAGAAGGTCAACGCCGTGTCCATCGACGAGATCAACCTCATCGACGGCGGCGACGGCACGGCGCTCCCCAACTACGTCGCGTCGTACCCCGCCATGGTCAGCCGCGTGCTGCGTGAGCTGAACGACTCCACGGGCGTAGACGTGCTCGGCATCCTCTCCAGCGGCGGTCAGAGCACCAGCGCCGCCCCCACGGCCTTGATCACCGACGAGGTGAAGTGATGGACATCGAGAGCCTGTTGAGCCTCTTCCTCGTCGCCATGGTCGTGGTCGGCGGCGGCGGCATCGCCGTCATGTTCACCATCCGCAACCTGCTGTTCATCAGCGGCCCCAACGAGGTCCTCGTCTTCTCCGGCGCGTCCGACACCGACGGGCGCGGCTACGTCACCGTGAAGGGCGGTCGCCGCGTGCGGGTGCCGATCATCGAGCGCGTCAGCCGCATCGACCTCACGAACATGACCGTCGATGTCTCGGTCACGAACGCCTACTCCAAAGGCGGCATCCCGCTCACGGTGCAGGGCGTGGCGAACCTCAAGATCGCCGGTCACCAGCCCACCTTAGGAAACGCCTTGGAGCGTTTTCTGGACCGCCCCCGCGAAGACATCATCAAGATCGCCAAAGACACCCTCGAAGGCGCTCTGCGCGGCGTGCTCAGCCAGCTCACCCCTGAAGAGGTGAACGAGGACAAGCTCGCCTTCGCCCAGAAGCTCTTGGAGGAGGCCGAGCACGACCTCACCCGCCTGGGCCTCGCGCTCGACACCCTCAAGATCCAGAACGTGAGCGACGAGGTCGGCTACCTCAACTCCATCGGGCGCAAGTCGTCCGCCGAGCTGAACCGCAAGGCGAAGATCGCCGAGGCCGACGCCAAGGCCGCCTCGATGTTCCGCGACGCCGACAACCGCCAGAAGGCCCGCCTCGCCGAGTGTGGCGCCGCGGTGCAGATCTCCCAGGCCGAAGGCAACCGCATCGTGCAAGACGCCCAGACCCGCCGGGCGGCCTTGGTCGCCAAAGAGGTCGGCGCGGTGCAGGCGCTCATCGCCCGCGCCCAGGCCGAGGTGAAGGTGCAGGAGGCCCGTGTGGAGCAGGTGCGGCGGCGGCTTGAGGCCGACGTCATCGCCCCGGCCCACGCCGACATGGAGGCCAAGGTCGCCCACGCCAAGGGCAACGCGGCGAAGATCATCGAGGACGGCAAAGCCACCGCCGCCGTGCTCGACCAGATGATCATCACCTGGCAGCAGGGCGGCGATCAGGCCCGCGACATCTTCCTCATGCAGAAGCTCCAGGCGCTCATGGACTCGTTGGTGGGCACGATCTCCGACGTCGAGATCAACCGCCTCACCGTGCTGCCGTCCGACAACGGCCGCGCCGCGCAGTCTGTGCGCCTCGTCGAGGAGCTCCGCGCGGGCATCGGCGTCGACATCCCCAAGCTGCTCACGGACTTCAGCCAGTCTCGCGGCGCGCCCGCGCCCGCGCGGCGGGATAAGCCCCCGCAGTAACCGTCGTCCCCACGGGACCGGCGGCGCCCTGGATGGCGGCGCCGGTCCTCTCCTCTGGAGCCCCTCATTCCTGATCTGTATGGCAACCTAGAGGGCCTCAAGTCCTCCCAGGTGAAGTCCCTCAAGGCGCTCTACGAGCGGCGCCTCCCCCAAGACCGCTTCGTCACCCCTGAGCTGGCCCGCCGACTGACCGAGCTGGCGAGAGAGCTGCACCGGCAGCTCGGCGTGACGGTGGACCGCGTCGGCTTTATCGAGCACGTCATCGTCGGCGACGCGCACCAGGTGTTCATCCCCGATCTGGGCCGCGCCCGCGCCGGTGAGGCCCGCTTCCGTGGCCTGCGGCTCATCGTGGCCCAGCTTCGGGGCGAAGGCATCACGAAGGACAACCTCACCGACCTCGGGCTGTTGCGCCTCGACACCATCGTCACGATCAGCGCCGGCATCGACGGCCTGCCCGGCGACATCGAGTACGCCTACGCCTTGCCCCCAGAGGAGGCCCGGGCCGCCCGTGAGGCCCGTGGCGAGGGGGAGGGCCCCAAGGTCGGCGACAACAAGGGCCTCGACGACACGATGTTCCGTGTCGAGAAGCGCCCGTCCGTCCACCGCTGGGAAGAAGACTACAAGGCCTTCATCGACGATCTGGAGGCCCGCTTCACGCGCTCCGGCGCGCTCAAGCGGGTCGATGGCCGCCAGCGGGCGATCCTCGTCGCCGTGAGCCTCAACCAGAGCGCCCAGGAGGCCCGGCTGAGCCTTGAGGAGCTAGAGCGCCTCACCACCACCGCGGGCCTGGAGGTGGTCGACCGCGCCCTGCAGGTGCGCCGCGAGGCCGACAACCGCACCTTGGTCGGCAAAGGCAAGCTCCAAGAGCTGCTGCTCAAGGCGATGCACCTCGGCGCCGAGGTGCTGATCTTCGACGGCGAGCTGAGCCCGAG
>JBEAVX010000853.1:0-3776 GCA_041160755.1 Pseudomonadota bacterium | reverse complement strand
CTACAAACACCGCGCCGCCATAGGCGCTGTTCTGGATGGTGACGCCGCTGACGCTGCAGTCGCTCACCGTGAGCGTCGCGCCGCCTGAAGCATTAAATCCCCCGCCCGGCGCCTCACCGGTCACGGACTTCACGAGGATGTCCGACGCCGTGAGCTTGCTGCCGTCTACGCTCACGCCGTGGCTGCCGCCGGTGAGCGTGAACCCGGTGAAGGTGACCGTCTCGCCCCCCGCGACCTCCAGGACGTGATCTCCGCCGGTGCCGTCTACGATGGTCTTCGTCGCGCCGCTCACCGAGGTGATCGTCAGCTTCTTGCCTTTGGTGTTCAGCGTCTCTTTGTAGGTGCCCGCCTTCACGGAGATGGTGTCGCCGGTCGTGGCGCTGTTGATCGCCGTCTGAATCTTCGTGGTGTCGCCGCCCCCCGCGGCGTCAACCGTCCAGGTGCGGGCGAAGGCGGCGCCGCAGAGCGCGAGGGCGAAGAGCGTAGGACCCATGGGGCATCTCCAGGATCTCAGTCTGCCACGGTTGAGGCCGCCGCGCACGCGCCGCCGCGAGGCTGTATCCTCTGCGGCGGAGGTCTCCGTGCGTCTGCCCTACCCCTTCGCCCTGCCCCTCGCCGTCCTCACGGCGTTTGTGGCCTGTGAGCTGCCCACCACGCCCAGCGCCGACGACGGCGCCGGGAGCACCGCCGGGGCGTCCGCCGAGGCCACGAGCGCCGCGACCGCCTCCCAAGGCGGGGATCGCCGCGCCAGCGGGCAGCTCACCGTCGAGGTGCTCGACGTCGGGCAAGGCGACGCGATCTTGCTGACGACGCCCAAAGGCAAACGGGCGCTCATCGACGGCAGCACAGGAAACAGCGGCGAGTCGCCGATGCCCCACCTCCAGGCGCGGGGCGTCACGAGCCTCGATCTGGTCATCGCCACCCACCCCCACGCCGATCACATCGGCGGCCTGGACGAGGTGGTGAAGACCCTCACGGTGAAGCTGTTCACCGACAGCGGCCTGCCCCACACCACAAAGAGCTACGAGTCCTTGATGGCCCTGGTCGAGAGCCGGAACGTCACCTACCGCGCCGCGAAGCGCGGACAGTCGTTCTCGTTTGACGGCGGCAAGATCGAGGTGTTGCACCCCGGCGCCACGCCGCTCTCGGGCACACGGTCCGACCTCAACAGCAACTCCGTCGTCACCCGGGTGACCTGGGGCGGGGCGTGTATGCTGTTCACCGGAGACGCCGAGGAGCCCACCGAGGAGGCCCTGGTCGCCGGGGGCCTCGGGGCCTGTGACGCCCTCAAGGTGGCGCACCACGGATCCGCGCACTCGTCCACCCCGGCGTTCTTGGCCGCCGTTCGGCCCCAGCTCGCGATGGTGAGCGTAGGCGAAGGCAACGACTACGGCCACCCCGACGCCGACACCGTGAGCCGGCTCCAGAAGGCCGGGGCCAAGGTGATGCGCACCGACACCCAAGGCACCCTCACATTGACCACAGACGGGGTGAGCCTGACCTTGACGCCGGAGCGCGGCGGCGCCCCGGTGACCGTGCGCGCCCGGGGCGCGAGCGCCGGGGTCGTGGCGAGCGCGCCCAGCGGCGACGCGGCCCCGACGAGCGGCCTGCTCAACGTGAACACCGCCACCGCTGAGCAGCTCGCCGCCTTGCCGGGCCTGGGCGAGAAGACCGCCGCCGCCGTCGTGGCCTATCGCGCCGCCCACGGGAAGTTTAAGCGTGTGGCCGATCTCGACCAGGTGGAGGGCATCGGCCCGGCGACGATCGCGAAGCTAGAGGGGCTCGTCGAGGCGCGTTGACGGCGCTCCGCGCGGTGGCCTGGGCAAGCGGGTTTTTTGGCGATACGCTCGTGGGTCAACCTACGCTGTGAGGCGCCTGTGTCTGTGCTGCTCCTGCTCGTCATCGGCTGCGCCCCAGATCCCGTCGGCGAGGGCCTGCTCGGCGAGGGCTGGGCGAACCCCTTCCCCAGCCAGCACCACGTCGTCAACGGGCGGGTTCAGCTCAACGTCGATGAGCTGCCGTCGGGGGGGCCGACGCCGCTGCCCGTGGCGCGGCTCAGCACACGGTCAGGCTTCTCTCCGGCGCAGACCGCCGTGGTGCGCCTCGACGGCGTGAACGCGGCGGCCCTGCCCGGCTGGCACAGCCCGACCCCCGGGGAAGGGGGCGTGCAGCTCTGGGACCTCACCACCGGCGCGGCCCTGCCGGTGATGGCGGAGCTCGACCAGAACGACCCCAGCGACCGCCCGGGGCTCTTGATTCGGCCCCTCACCGCGCTCACCCCTGGGCACCAGATCGCCGTCGTGGTGACGACCGAGGCCGCGCCGAGGCCCGCCGTGGTCGACGCGCTCTTGGGCCGACGCGCCCCCAAAGGCAGCGAAGAGGCCGCCGCGCTCACCCAGGCCACCTTCGAGGAGCTCCTGGCCCTCGGCGTGAATCTCGACACAGTCGCCGTGGCCTGGGAGCTCCCCATCAGCGCCGGAGACACGATCCTTCACGACGCCTTGGCCTGGGCCACGCCGACGGGGGACTTCACCTTGGACCGTGTGCGGGAGGCGGACGACGCCCCGCCGGGCACCTACCGCGCCGCCGAGGGGGAGTTCATCGTGCCGGATCTCCTCGTGGACGATCTCTGGCTCAACCTAGACGACGCGGGCGGGCTGAGCCCGACGGGGGAGGTCGGTGCGCACCTGTACGTGCACATCCCGGAGTCTGTGCGGGATGCCCCGGCGGGGACGGTGCCGGTGATGATCTTCGGCCACGGCATCTTCTCCGAGCCCTCGGCGTACCTGGACGATCAGAACGACGACAACGGCGTGATCCGCCTCGCGGACGAGCTCGGCGTCATCCTCATCGCGACGCGCTGGCGGGGGCTCACCACCCCCGACATCGCCGGGGCCCTCGCCGTCGCGAACGACTTCGGGCGCCTGCCCTCCCTCCCCGACCGCCTCATCCAAGGCCAGGTGAACACCCGGGCGCTGGCGGCGCTGGCCCTCGACGGCGCGCTGTTTGACCACCCCGTGTTTGAGGGCGAGAGCGGCCAGTCCTTGCCCCAGCGCGGACGGCTGGTGTACTACGGGATCTCCCTCGGCGGCATCGAGGGCGCGGTGTTTGTGTCCGGTGGGGCGCCGGTAGACGCGGCGGTCTTACACGTCGGCGGCGGCACATGGAGCACGATGCTGGAGCGCTCGTCCAACTGGCCGATCTTCGAGGGCCTGCTCGTGGAGGTGGTTGAGGACCCTTGGGATCGTCAGGTGCTCTTTGCGCTCTCGCAGATGTGGTGGGATCCAGCGGACCCGATGGCCAGCGCGGGCCTGCTCACCGCCGGGCCGCCGGTGCTGTTGCAAGAGAGCCTCGGGGACGAGCAGGTGCCGAACCTCACCACCCGCGCCTTGGCCCGGGCGGCCGGGCTGCCACAACAGACGCCGAGCGTCGAGACCGTGTGGGGATTAGAGTCGATCCTCGCCCCTACGCGGCCCGGCCACAGCGCGTACATGCAGTACGATCCCGAGCGGCCACTGCCACCCGACACAAACCAGCCCGCGCCGGTGACCGAGGCCCACACCATCCCCCGGGTGTGGGCGGAGCACCGGGCCACCGTCGGGGCGTTCGTCGCCTTGTACACCGAGGGCAGCCTCATCTCGGCCTGTGATGAGGAGCCCTGCTCAGCGTCGAACAGCGGAGAGTGAACAGGTTCAATGAATACGTTCAATAAACCTGTTCAATTCCTGAGAGTCCTCGTCAAACCAAGGTCTTCGGGACCTTCCCCGCGAGCAAGG
>JBEAVX010000551.1:0-9382 GCA_041160755.1 Pseudomonadota bacterium | reverse complement strand
GGTGGTGAAGAAGGGCTCGAAGATCCGCTCTCGCAGCGCATCCGGCACGCCTGGGCCGCTGTCGCTCACCACGAAGCGCACCCCGTCTCCGACGCCCTCGGCGCACACCTCGACCCAGGCGAGCTCTTGGCCAACGACGGCGTCATGGGCGTTGTTCAAGAGGTTCAGGAGCACCTGGGCGAGCGCGGTGGTGCTCAACCACGCGCGCAGGTCGGGCTCGGGGAGCCGCACGCTGAGCCGCACGCCGTGGTTCAAGATGCGCTCGCGGCAGAACGACAGCACGTCCTCGGTGAACACCGCGAGGGCGACCTCCTCGGGGGCGTCTCCTTCGCCGTCTCGGGCGAAGCTGCGCAGGCTGCGGATGATGCGGGTCACCCGGCTGAGGGTGCTCTCTAAGCGGGTGAGGCTGCGGTCGAGGCGATCGGGCGGCACGACCCCGGAGCGCGCCTGGGCCTGGAGCTGCTCCACGGTCAACGACATCACCGCCAGCGGCGTGTTCAGCTCATGCGCCAACCCACCGGCCATCTCTCCCAAGGCCGCGAGCCGCGACGAGGCGGTGATCTGCGCCCGCTGGGCGGTGAGCGCCTCCTGCTGGTCGCGCTCGCCGGTGACGTCGAGCACGGTGCCAATGGCCCCGATCATCACGCCATCCTCATCGACCAGGCGCGACGCCCGCGACATGACGTGGCGCACGACGCCGTCCGGGGACAAGAACCGGAAGCCGAGGTGAAACAGCCCCCCCTCGACAATAAACCGTCGCCACTCGGTCCCCACGGCGTCGACGTCATCGGGGTGCAGGGACCGCACCCAGCCCGACCCCAACGCCTCTTCATGGGTGAGGCCCGTGATGTCGCACCAGGCCTCGTTCACGTACTTGCAGCGCCCCTCTCGATCGGTGTGGTAGATGCCGACGGGCGCGAGCTGCATCAGGGCCGCCGTGCGCCGCTCTTGCTCCAGGAGCTGCTGCTCGATGCGTTTCTGCGCGGTGACGTCGGTGTGCGCCCCGACCATCCGCAGGGGCTTGCCGTCCGAGGACCACAGCACGACCTCCCCCCGGTCGAGGATCCACAGCCACTCCCCGGCCTTGTTGCGCACCCGGTGGGTCGACTCGTAACGTTCAGTCTCCCCGGCGAAGTGACGCTGGAGCTTGGCGGTCACCAACGGGAGGTCTTCGGGGTGAACGTGCTCGCTCCATGCGCTGAACTTCTGCGGCACCTCATCGGCCATGTAGCCGAGCATCTCGCACCACCGCGGGGAGCGGTAGACCTCGCCGGTGTCTACACGCCAGTCCCAGATGCCGTCGTTCATGCCGCGCACGGCGTAGCCGAGGCGCTCGGCGTGGGTGAGGCGGCCCTCGATCTCCGCCTTCTGGCGGCTGATGTCGGCGGCGAGCCACAGGCATCGCCCGTCGCCCACGGGCTGCACCGTCACCTGGCAGCAGCGCCGCCTCCCGTCAGCCGACTGACAGCGGTGCTCAAAGGTGACGGCCTGCCCGACGCTGAGGCTGTCTTGGCCTCGATCCCGCAAGAGGGCGGTGAGCGGGACGGCGTCTGGCAGCTCGTGCCGCGTGGGGCCCCGCCCGCAGGCCTCCGCGTCGTGGTTCCGCCCAAGCTCCTCAAAGGCGCCACCCTCCAAGATCCTAAACGCGCCGATCGGAGAGCTGGACTCTCCGACGAGGCGAAGCAGGGAGAAGAGCTCAGACATGGGTCACGAGGCGCGACGCGCGGGGGGCGGAGCGGGTGCGCGAAGAATCATACGGGTACATCCCGCGACAGATCTATCAGAGATCTAACTTCTTACTTACGTCATCTGCGCCACGGGGCGGGCCCCGGCCCAAAAGGTGGCCGCAACGACCGGGACAAGCCGTGACTCCGATGAGAGTCACGCGGTCTCGGCGCCCCGAGCCGCCCCTCGACGGGAACCTACGCAGCGACGTTTTGCTGATTTGGATCATCTCTTCTTGAGCCCCCCGCCTGTTTGCGGCTACGCTGTGTCTCCCACGGCCCCCACACCCACGCTCGGAGACACCTTGCGCGTCCTGCTGATCAACCCGGCCATGAACCTCAAGAAGCTAGGTCGTTTCGCTGGGCTGCTGGAGCCTATGCCCCCGACGGGCCTCGCGTACATCGCCGGGGCCTTGGAGGCCCACGGGGTCTTCGTGCGCTGCCTCGACATGTTCGCCGACAAGCTCTCGGGCGAAGACATCGTCGATCGCGCCAAACGTTTTAAGCCCGACCTCATCGGCATGACCGTGCTCACCCCCTCAGCGCCGGTGTGTGAGCGCCTCACGGCGATGCTGCGCAAGGCCTTGCCCGAGGCCAAACACGTCTGGGGCGGCGTTCACGCCGACGTGTTCGCCAAAGAGATCGTCCGCGACCTGGACGTAGACTTCTGCGTTCACCACGACGGCGAGATCACCATCTGCGAGCTGGTGGACGCCATCTCACGCGGCGAGAAGGACTACTCCGCCATCGACGGCCTCACCTGGCGCACCACGGATGGCCAGCCGGTCACCAACAAGCGCCGGGCGCTCAACAAAGACCTCGACGATCTCCCCTACCCCGCCTGGCACCTGCTCCCGATTCACCGCTACGGGCTCTTGCCCTTCGCCGACATCGACAAGCCGATCCTCACCATGGCCGGCAGCCGCGGCTGCCCCTACCGCTGCGACTACTGCTCGCTCATCCACACCGGCGGCAAGACCTTCCGCCGCCGCGACCCGATCAAGGTGGTGGACGAGTACGAGTACCTCGTCGATCGCTATGGCGTGAAGCAGATCGGGTTCATCGACCCGATCTTCCCCTTGGTCAAAAAAGACCTCCTCCCGCTGTGCGACGAGATCGTCAAGCGCGGCTTAGACAAGCGCTGCGTGTGGCTCTCCGAGACCCGCGCCGACCGCCTCGACAAAGAGACCTGCGAGCAGATGTACTACGGCGGCTGCCGCCGGGTGCTCATGGGCATCGAGTCCGGCGTCGACATGCTCCTGGGCAACGTGAACAAGACGCTCACCACGGACAAGGTGCGCGAGGGCGTGGCCAACGCCAAGAACGCCGGGATTCAGACGGTGGGCCTGTTCATGATCGGCCTGCCCGGGGAGACGCCCGACCTCACCAAAGAGACGATCGAGTTCGCCGTAGAGCTCGACCTCGACTTCGCGAAGTTCGCGATCACCGTGCCCTTCCCCGGCTCGAAGCTCTTTGAGGATCGGTGGCAGAAGGATCTCTTCCGCGACGACTGGGAGAACTACACCACCTTCAACCCCGACCCCGACCGCCTGATCTACCACCCCCACAACTACGACCCCCAGCAGCTCATCGACATGCAGGCCTACGCCTTGCGGCGCTTCTACATGCGCCCGGCGCAGCTCAAGAAGCAGCTCGTCGAGCTGCGCACCATCTCGCCCAAGATGCTGCTCTACGGGCTCTATGGCATGGCGATCTGAAGTGTTCGGCGAGCGGAGCGCCTGACCAAGCGTCTCCGCTCCCGTTCATTGTCAAGATCGGGTAAACTGCGCAGTCAAGAACCTTCGTGGTGACGACATGCGCTCGGTCCGTCTGCTCCTGCCCCTCGCGCTCGTCGTCCTCGGCGGCGGCTGCAAAGGCCGTGGCGATCGGGATGACGGCGAGAGCGGCGGCTCGGTGGACGACTCCCAGGTGAGCGCCTCGGTGATCTCCGTGAGCGCCGAGCGGCCCCTGCTCAGCGCCGATGGCCGGGACACCGTGCTGCTCACCCTGCGGGCGACCCTCGACGGCGCGCCCGCGCCGGACGGCACCCCCCTTGGCCTCACCACCGACCTCGGCGCGCTGAGCGAGCTGACCACGCTCACGGACGGGGTCGCCACGGCGCGGTTCACGGCGGGCACCTGGCCCGGGGACGCGACGTTTGTCGCCGAGGGCTGGACGCTCACCGGCGACAGCGTCTTGCGCCTGGACGCCCCCACCGCGCGCTCCACCCAGCTTCACCTGCACGGGAGCTTCTCGGAGGGGGACGGCACGATGCTCGGCCACACCCGAGAGGCCGAGCGCCTCGGCATCGACGTCTTGTGGTGGACCGACCACGAGCACTTCTACTTTGACGACGGCATGCCCGAGGTGAGCGGCTTCGACTTCGAGAACGGCGCCTTGGCCAAGACCCTCGACACCTGGCCCCCCGGCGAGTCGATCGTCGTCGGCTTCACGGAGGAGGAGGCGACGATCCCCTCCTACACGAGCACCGTCGAGGCCCTGGGCAACCCCGACGGCGGCCTGGGCTGGAACATCTCGTTCCCCGGCGGACAGACCGGCGTGCTGCGCTGGTCCCTCACCGCGCGGCCCGGGCTCAACTATCGGCCGCTCTTGAGCGACGTCACGCTCTCGTTCGACCTGCGATCCCGCTGGGAGACGAACGACGGCGCGTCTCTGGCGGTGATCGTCGGGCTCTCCAACGCCCCCATGGACGACCAGGGCGTGACGGTGGAGAACGTCCTGCGCTTCCAGATCGGCGGCCCAACCCCCGCCGCCGCCGACGGGATCGGCGAAGAGACCGTCGTCATCACCACCGTCCCCGACGAGTGGCAAACCTACACCGTGAACGTCAGCGAGCTGGTGAAGACCCTCTACCCCACCCTCGGCGCCGATCAGAAGGCCGAGTTTGTGACGGTTGAGGCGCGCACGACCGGCGCCAAGGCCTCGTTCTCCCTCGACAACCTCTCTTGGACCTCGGCCCACCGGGGCCAAGACCTCTTGAGCCTCCAGCGCCAATACCTCGGCACCCTGCCCTACGACGTCGAGCACCACGTCGGCCATGAGATGGCGATGTTTGACGCCTACCACGTCAACGTCTACGGCGAGGGCGCGCCCATTTACCCCTACACCCAAGACGCGGCCCGAGACTGGTCCAAGGCCGTCGGCGCCTTGCGGGAGGTCGGCGCGCTCACGAGCTGGAACCACATGTTCGGCTGGGAGGTAGACGGCGCCACCGACGAGGAGCGCGCCGAGGCCGTCGAGCGTGTCGCCACGGAGCTGATCGCGACGGAGGTGTACGGCTGCGACCTCGTCGAGATCGGCTACCGCGTGCGCTGGGGGCTCCTGGAGGACTTTCTCACCGTCTGGGATCGCCTGAGCCTCGCGGGCGTCTTGGTCACCGCCGTCGGCGTGAGCGACCTGCACAACGAGCGTGACTGGAGCTCTGACCGCAACAACTTCGTCACCTGGGTGCTCTCGCCGTCTACCCTTGAGCCCGATCTCATGGCGGATCTGGAGCGGGGCCTCGCGCTCTTCGGCGATCCCACACACTTTGAGGACGCCGAGGTCAGCGCGATCCTGATAGCGCCCGAGTCCCGGGCCACGATGGGGCAGGTCGTCATCGGCGCCACGGGGCCCGAGCCGCTGTGGTTCACGATGAGCCCGTCGAAGCCGGGCTATCAAGCGCGGCTCATCCTTGACGGTGAGGTCGCCGAGACCTGGACCTTAGGCGACGGGCAGACGATCCTCATCGAGACCGAGGTAGACCCAGAGGCGATCTCCTTCGCGCGGATGGAGCTGGTCTCCCCCGCCGGAGAGGCCGTGCTGTTCACGAACCCGATCTGGTTCTGGCCCGCCGAGGACGAGGCGCTCGTGCCCATCGAGCGCCTGCCCCGGCCCTGAGACGCGCGCCCGTCAGTCGCCCAAGGTCCACTCCTGATACGTAGCGGCGCTCGGCGGGTTCAGGATGAGCCGCACCAGACGCCCATCGGGGGAGATGGCGAGCTTCCCGTCACCCGACACAGTGGCCTTGGTGCTCGCCGTGGCGCTGCTGGCGTCGTAATGCACGATCTCGTTGCCCGTCGTCTCCAGGTAGACGTCGCCGTTGTAATCGACGACAAAGTCGAGGATCGTCGCCGAGGCCGTGTACAGGGCCACGCTCGTCGCGGCGCTGGTGTCCACGGTGTACAGCACCTTGCCCGCGGAGGCGTAGAGGCCGCCGTCGGCCGTCCAGTACACGCCCTCGATCCGGTCCGAGAGCGTGAGCAAGGTGCTCTTGGCGCTGGTGGAGAGGTTCACACAGACCAAGGTGCCTTTGCCGGAGAAGTTCGGCGTCCAGGCGCAGCTCGCGTCGTCCACGGCGATGGAGCTGGAGCAGTAGTTCATGTAGCTGTTCGACCAGGACGAGCCCGAGGTGAACGTGCCCGTGACGAGGTTTGAGATCGTCGTGCCCGAGCCCTGCTGGCCCACGGCGTTCGTGGAGTTGTCGTTGTGGCTCACGACGACCTTGCCCGCCGGGCTCAGCGTCATCGCGGGGATGTTGTAGTTCGAGTAGCCGGTGATGACCGTGGCGGTGCCGTCGGCGGCGATCTTGTAGACATAGTCTGTGCCGCTGATGAGGGACGAGACATACGCCGCGCAGGCGTCATCAAACACGATGTCTGAGCCGCCGCTCGGGTCTTTGGAGGCCAAGGTGGTGAGCGAGACGGCGACGCAGCCCGGATCGGGGCGGCAGTTGAGCCCCGTGTAGGCCCCGGCGTCGCCGTCATCACAGTCGCCTCCGCCGTACAGCTCGGCGTCGTCGCCGTCACCGTCGGCGTCGTAGTCCGACGACCCATCACAGTCCGCGTCCACGCCGTCGTAGTACACCTCGGCCTCGCCGGGGTTCACGTCGCCTTCATCGTCGTCGCAGTCCGTGGCGTCCGCCACCGTCCCCGTGGGCGCGTCACAGCCGAGCACCGGGGCCCCGCCGTCGCCGTAGCCGTCGCCGTCGCCGTCGCTGTACCAGGTGCTCGCGTCCGCCGCGTCGGGCTCATCAGCGTCGCCGTCACAGTCGTTGTCTTGGCCGTCGCAGACCTCCGTCGCGTCGGGGTTCACCGCCGCCTCGCCGTCGTCGCAGTCCTCATCGTCGGCGACGGCCCCCGAGGGCTGATCACAGGCGACGACGGCGGCGCCCGCGTCACCGAAGCCGTCGTTGTCGGCGTCGCCGTACCAGGTGGCGGCGTCGGCGGCGCTGTCCTCGTCGATGTCGCCGTCGCAGTTGTTGTCTTGTCCGTCGCAGAGCTCCGTGGCGTCGGGGTTCACGGCCTCCTCGGCGTCATCGCAGTCCGTGGCATCAGCGACGCTGCCCTCGGGGGCCTCGCAGGCGAGCTGCGCCGCGTCTGGATCCCCGAAGCCGTCGCCGTCGGCGTCCGCGTACCAGGCCCCGGCGTCCGCCGCGTCGTCCTCGTCGATGGCCTCATCACAGTCGTCATCGACGCTGTTGCAGACCTCGGTGGCGCTGGGGTTGACCGCCGCCGCGCCGTCGTCACAGTCCCCGGCCTGGGCGGCGTAGCCCTCGGGCGCCGCGCAGGCGAGCTCAGCGAAGTCCGCGTCGCCGTAGGTGTCGCCGTCGCGGTCTTGGTAGTACGTCACGGCGTCCAAGGCGTCGGCGCCGTCGGTGAGGCCGTCGCAGTTGTTGTCCAGGCCGTCGCAGACCTCCAGCCCGTCGGGGTTCACCGCGCCGTCGGCGTCGTCGCAGTCCTCACAGGCGGGGAAGCCGTCGCCGTCAGCGTCCGCGAAGCCCGTGGAGCCGTCGCAGTTGTAGTCCGTGGGATCGGCGCAGTCGGTCTCGGCGGCGGCGGGGTTGATGTCCGCCCGGGCGTCGTCGCAGTCATCCCCCGAGGCGACATGGCCTTCAGGCGCCTCACAGGCCTCGACGGCCTCCCCGGCGCCATAACCGTCCCCGTCGCCGTCGGCGTACCACGAGAGAAGCACGCCCTCATCGGCCTGGCCGTCGCAGTTGTTGTCCACGCCGTCGCAGAGCTCCTGGGCGCTGGGGTTCACGCTGGCGTCGCCGTCGTCGCAGTCCTCCTCGGCGGGGACGCCGTCGCCGTCCGCGTCTACGGCGGCGCCGGAGTCCGTCGGCGGCAAGGCCGTCTCGCTCACGGGGGGGCCCTCGTCTTTGCAGGCGGCGAGGGTGAGGGCGAGGATCGTGAGCGTGGCGAGGCGGGACATGGGGGGCTCCTTCATGGACAGCTCTAAGATATCGGCTTTCCTGACAAACCAGCGGACCAGAGATCGCCGCACAAGAAAAAATGCGCACCTCTTCACAATCGCCTGATCCGTCGCCACACAGGAGTGTCTACCAAGACGTGACGAGTAAGGCGGAGTAAGGAACGATGAGAACAACGCGCTCGGCGTGACCTTGGGCCGTCTTAAAGGGGGCCACGAAGAGGGGTCTCTGATCATGGCAAGATGCCAAATCACAGTCGTGCGGAGCCTAGGAGCCGCACGCAGGGGAACATCATGGACGCGATCCTGACCTGGAACGACGTGGCGCTGGAGGTCCATCGCCGCGACTTTAGCCCTGACTCAAACGGGGAGGTTCGGCCGCAGCAGCCGGGCCCGACGCGCACCTCACGCGCCCTCGCCATCGTACACATGGCGATGTTTGACGCCTTCGCGCCGGTGGGGACCACCCGCTACGGCACCTACGCCATGCCCGACGATGGCATGGGCCTCGGCGGCCGCCGCGCGGCGACGGCCACCGCCGCCGCGCTCACCCTCATCGCGCTGTTTGACCGCCAGCGCGACCTGATCCTGAGCAAACACCAGGAGTACCTCGCCTCGTTGCCGGCCTCTCCGGCCGTCGTGAACCGCGGCGTGGCCTGGGGTCGGGTCGTCGCCGAGACGACGCTGCGCAGCCGCGAGGGCGACGGCTCCGAGCGCTCGGCCCTGCTCTACGCGCCGAGCTCCGAGCCTGGCCAGCATCGGCCCGACCCGCAGAACCCCGGCCAAGGCGTGCTCGACCCCCACTGGGGCGGTGTGCGGCCCTTCATCGTGCCCGGCCTCACGACGGTCATCCCCGCCAAGGCGCCGCCGCTCCTCACCTCAGCGCAGTACGCCGCGCACTACAACGAGGTGCTCGCCAAAGGCGCCGCCACGGGGAGCACCCGCACGCCGGATGAGACCGTGCAGGGTGTCTTCTGGGCCTACGACGGCGCCCATGAGCTCGGCGTGCCGCCCCGCCTGTACAACCAGGCCGTGCGGGCGATCTCGATGAAGCGGGACGCCACGGAGGAGCAGAACGCGCGACTGTTCGCCATGGTGAACATGGCCATGGCCGACGCGGGCATCCAGGCCTGGCACGAGAAGTACCTGTACAACGTCTGGCGCCCGGTCGTGGGCATCCGCGAGGCAGACCAGGGGTACGGGCCGACGAGCGGCGGCGACGGCAACCCGAGCACGGCCGGGGATCCTGGCTGGCTTCCCTACGGCTCGCCGCGCAGCAACCAGGCGGGCAAGGTGAGCTTCACGCCGAGCTTCCCGGCCTACCCCTCGGGGCACGCGACCTTCGGCACCGTCGCGTTCCTCGTGGCGCAGCGGGTTCTGGGCTTGCCCGCCGGGTTCACCTTTGAGTTTGTCTCCGATGAGCTCAACGGGAAGACCATCGACAACCG
>JBEAVX010000825.1:0-7203 GCA_041160755.1 Pseudomonadota bacterium | reverse complement strand
GCCCAGCTCGACGGCCTCAAGGACAGCCGCTTCTCAATCTGGAGCATCTACCTCGACCTGAGAAACCCCGCGCTCATGAGCGGCCTGCGCCTGCTCGACTCCTCGGGCAACGCCCTCACGTGGACCGCAGACCAGCTCAACACCTTCAAGCAGGCGCTGACCACCTGGGTGAACTCGAACCCGCCCGCGCCGCTCATCGGCCTCGGAAAGCCCCCTGCGCCGACGACGCCCGCCCTGGCGCCGACCTCGTTTGAGTACAACACGACGTACTACGCCGCCGCCGAGGACGCGAGCACGCTCAACGTCTTCTGCATGACCTCGGGCCGAAACCGCCCGGCGGCGTCGAGCCGCTACAACATGACGGCGCCTGTCGGCGGCAGCTCGTACACAGACAGCGACACAAACACCACGGTCTTCCCGTCCAAGGTCTACCTCAGCCAGCGCGCGATCTCCGATGGTTACGTCGAGGCCGAGCTTCTGCCCCAGCTCATGCAGTCCCTCGTGGACAGCATGGCCTCGGTGGCGACGGACGAGCCTGTGATGCAGAGCGCCTGGGTCGGCCGTGGCCACAGCTCGGTGTCCACCACGAACCCCTTCGCGAGCAGCATCATCGGCAGCTACGACGCCGCCCTGGCGACCGCGGGCTACACCTGGCTGATCAGCGCGGTGCGTGACAACAGCAACCTGAACTATGGAAAAGGCGCCAAGTCGGTCAACAACAACGCGCTGGACGACTACTGTTACCTGCGCACGACCACGACGGTGATGTTGAAGTACTCGGCCTCCAGCGCCGGCGTCGTGCTCACCGGCACGGGCACCGTAGACCAGTACGGTCACATCCAGCGCTTCCCGTTTGGTCCCGACAATGACACGGGCAGCCTCAACATCGCCGAGGCCGAGTACCAGCAGGCGTTCAGCATCACGATCACCATCACCCCGGCGGACAGCGGCGGCGGGCTCGTCGCCCAGGCCAGCGTCGTCTCCGGCGCCTTCACCACCATCAAGGAGGACTCCGGGTTCTTGCAGTCAATGACCAACTTCTTCAACAACTTGCTCTTGGGAGACGACACCACGCCCACCGACCACCTCGCTGGGCAGATCAATGACATCGCCAGCACCGTCGCCAACGCGCTCACGAGCGCCGCGCCGAAGAACCTCGACGTGACGAGCACCGTGGTGGTGCTGCCCGGGGGCGACAACATCGCGTACAGCGCCATCGACAGCACCGGCGGCGACACCCGCATGAGCGTCTCGTACTACGTCGCCTGATCTAGTCTCGACACAGACACTGACCACCCATCATCCAAGAGGAGATCCCGTGTCCAACACGATTCAGGGCCCCATCACCGCGCTGGTGACCGGGAGCGTGATGCTCAACTACCTCGCGGGGACGTCCATCGACTCCCGCTTCCCGTTCTTCGTCGCCGAAGATGACCAAGGCAGCCCGCTCATGTTCACCATGGGCGACTCCGAGAGCGGCGACGGCACGACGACGCTCTGGGCCACCTGGCGAGACGCGACGGTGCCCACGGGCTTCTCGCGGGCGTCGATTCACCCCGCGCCGGGCGTGAACGTCCAGTGTTTCGCCGTGTCCCAGGCCGGGGACGGCGCCGTGGTGGTCGTCGTCGCCGTCGACGACGGCGCCGGGGGCAGCCGACTGTTCGTGACCGCCGCCACCGCGCCCTCCTCGTCGAGCCCGCCCTGGGCGACCCTCGCCTGGGTGAGCCGCCCGGGCGGCCCCGCCGGTCAGGCCATCCAGCGCCTCGTCTTGGGGGATCACCTCGCCGCCCACGTCCCGCCGATGCTGCTCGCCGAGGTCAACTGGCAGGCGCCCTCGGACGACCCGGCGATGCTGCCGAACCCCTGCGGCGCGGCCGTCCCGCCCAAAGCCATCGACAACACCACGAAGATTCAGCGCTTCTTGGTGGAGACGAACACCGCCCAGTCAAGCGCCCTCTGGCAAGCCTACCTCCAGCCCTCAGACATGCGTTATGTGCTGGATGTGGCCTTGGGGCGCCTCACCCTCGACCGCCCCCGGCGCGGCACCTACACCCTCTACATCGACAACGCCTGCGCCACGCGCCTGACCTTCTCGTCGATCCCCGAGCCCGACTACTCGACGATGCCCCTCATCGCCGACAACTTCCCGGCGGCGCTCCGCGACAACACCCCCGGCGCGGTGTTCAGCCGCAAGCTCACGCCGCCCGCCGGGGCGACCTGCCTCGCGGTGTTGCCTGACCCGTCCGGGGCTGGGGACAGCGGCGTGTTCGTCGGCGCGACGGACGGACTGTATCAGTTCCGCGCCCACAACCAGACGAACAACGCCACGGCGACGCTCGTGCGCGGAGACGCCGAGCTGCAGCGCCTCTCGGCCATCGTCGCCCACCAAGATCGCCAGAAGATCGCGCTGTGGGGCCTCAACAACAACCAGGAGCTCGTGTACTTGAGCGGCGCCCAAGGCGACGCCCCGGCCTGGACGACGCCGCTCACGCTCTACCGCAACGTCGCGCACATGGCGCCGCGCGTGAACCGTCGCCGCTCCAGCGACGAGCTCTTCGTCACCAGCTCCGACAACACCCTCATCGCGCACCTCTGGCGTGACCCGGTGAACACGGCCTGGGCGTCGAGCGACCAGGTGATGCCGTCGCTGGACACGGCCCAAGAGTTCCAGTGCTACACCACGGTGATCAAGCTCCTCGACGCGAACAAGCAGCCGGTGGTCAACCAGGCCGTGCGCCTCAACGCCTCGGCCTGGAGCTGGGTGATGGTGAACGGCTACTGGATGGAGCTGGACAACGACACGGATCACCCCCTTGAGCTACAGACGGACAGCACCGGGGCGGTGACGATCATCAACAAGATCGCCGACCTGGGCACCGCCGTGTTCACCCTGAGCGCCGACGTGCTCGACGCGCCCGTGGTGGCTGACCCCTCGGCCCAGCTTCGCGCGTCGCTCCTCGCGAAGGTGACGGCGAACCCGGACATCACCACCTGGACCTACCCCGACGGCACGCCCATCGTGCCCGAGGGGACCGACCCGACCGTGGTGCAACAGGCCCAAGACAGCCTCAACCAGCTCCTCACCCAGATCGCGCCGGACCTGCCCGCCGACGGCAGCCAAGGCAGCGACGGTGACACGAGCGGCGCCCCCGCGCCGAGCGCGAAGCAGGCCAAGGTGGTGAGCTTCTCGGTGCTCGGGGACATCGGCGACGCCATCGAGACCGCCGCCGGGGACGTGATGCAGTTCTGTCGCAACATCGGCGACGCGGTCTACGAGTACGTCATCGAGCCCATCGAGAACGCCGCGCAGAAGGTGTGGCAGTTCGCGGTGAAGGTCGGCGAGCAGATCGTGAAGTTCGTGATCCGCACGATCACCGAGGTCTTGGAGATCATCTCCTGGGTGTTCAAGACCATCGGCATGGTGCTGAAAGACATCATCAAGTTCATCGGCTTCTTGTTCTCCTGGGACGACATCGTGAACACCCACAAGGTGGTCGCGAACATGGGCAAACAGAGCCTCCTGTACTTCGCGGCCATGGCCCACGGCGCGGAGTCGGTGATCGAGGTGGTGTTTGACACCGCCATCGTGAAGGCGAAGGCGCTCTTGCTCCGCGCCGCCGACCTGCCCGATCAAGACCTGCAGGCCGTCGCGAGCCAGGCGATCACCAACGCGGCGCCGAACAGCAGCGACGCCATGGACTGGCTGAGCCACAGCGCCGGGGGCACCTTCTCCAGCTACCAGATCCAGCACGGCGGGGTGACCAACGCCGATCCGCCGATCTCCGAGACGCCGATCAAGGACGCCTTCGAGACGGTGCTCACCACGATCCAGAACGTCTGGAACGACGTGAAGGACGCGCTCACCGACTTCGGCACAGGCCTGGTCAACCTGTGGAAGAGCGGCAACTTCACCTTCAAGAACATCCTGCTCCTGGCGACCGACAACGTCATCGACGCGGCGCTCGGCGCGGTGCGCGACATCCTCATCGGGGTGTGCGAGGTGGCGTCGGACCTCATCACCGTCCTTGTGAACGAGGTCTTGTGCAAAGAGGTGAACATCCCGATCCTCACCGGTCTGTACAAGAAGATCGCCGGGGACAGCCCGCTCACGCTGCTCGACGCCGGGGCGCTGCTCTTGGCGATCCCCACCACGATGGTCGTGAAGCTGTTCACGGGCGAGGCGCCCTTGCCCAACGGCACCCAAGGCTGGGACCTGCTCGGCTGGCAAGACATCTTCCCCGTGCCTTCAGCGCTCAGCAAGGGCCTGCAGCTCAGCGTCAGCGAGCGTCTCGGCGACTCCGAGGCCTACGCCACCTACTCCCGCATCGGCGGCATGGTGGCACAGGTCTCTCAGGTGCTCTACGCCATGCTCCTGCCCCTGAGCGTCTACGCCCAAGAGACGAAGCGGAAGTGGCTCGGGCGGCTCTCTAGCTCGCTCTGCGCCTGTCTGTATGTCATCGGCTGGGGCTGCACCTTCCCGTTTGACGACGACGACGCGCAGTGGTCCGCCGACCTCATCAACTGGGGCTTTAGCGGCGTCGTGGCGCTCTTGAGCGGAGGCTCGGCGATCCTCTTCGCCAGCGCCGCTGGGCTCATCGCCGACGGCGGCGACAAGCTCGCGGATCAGCTCGTGGAGTTCGCGGAGACCGCCTTGGGCCCGGCGAACTCGGTGATGTCTGTCGTGGCCGGGGCGGTGCTCGCCCTGGATGGCCTCGTGAGCTACATCCTGGAGCTTGAGGCGGAGGACAAGCCCGAGTACCACAGCGTCGGATGGGACACAGAGAAGTTCGCGGGCAACCTCATCGGCGGCGCGGCCTTCGCCAGCGAAGGCATCGCTGACCTCACCGAGCAGCCGGAGATCCTCCTGGGCACCGCCGTGGCCTATGGCGTCGTCGTCTACCTCGGCTTCTTGCGCAACATCGACGCCTACTACAACGATCACCTGCACCAGGCGGTCTGATCGATCAACGCCGCACAGACTCGCCGCGCGGCGTCTCGGGTCAGCCGAGGCGCCGCAGGCCGCGCAGGGGCGTCATCAACAACGGCGCCCGCGCGGCGGCCAAGGCGCCGTCGTAGCCGGGATCACGGGCCAAGGTGAGGGTCACCTCTTGGGACCGGCGCTCCAAGGCCGGGCGCAAGACGCGGCCCGTGCCCTCTTGGAGCATCGAGCCGCCGATCTCGACCTCACGCAGCCCGGGCAAGAAGAAGCGGGCCTCGGCGACCACGCCGTCGATCCAGGCCAAGAACCAGTCCAGGAGCGCCTGACCGCGCGGATCTTGGGCTTGGTTGAGATCTCGCCAGCGGAAGCCGACGTCCCGGGCGGTTACGGCCTCGCCGACGATCTCCTCGTAGGTGAGGGCGAGGCCGTAGTTGGAGAGGTAACTCTTCATCGCGCCGCGCAGGGGCAGGTAGGTGTGCTCGCGGGCGTCGGGGCGGGCGTCGATGATGAGGCGGCCGAGCTCAGCGGCGTTCACCGTGCCGTCGGCGTCGATCCAGCAGCCCCCAAACGACGTGCCCACCTGCAGGCGCAGCAGGCGGCGGCGACCCTCACCGGACAACGAGCGCCCGAGGTTCGCGAGATCGTTGAAGAACGCCAGCGGGCCGTCCACGATGCCTTCAGCAAAACGCGCGGGCAGGTGGCTGAGGTCAACCCCCTCGCCGAGTTTTTGCTGCATCACCGTGCTCAGGCCCACGACCTGACCGCCGACGCCCATCGGCGAGGCGAACCCGACGCCGAGGCTGCCGGCGGCCTCGCCCTCCCGGACCTTCTCGATCAGCGCCCGGCCCCGGGTGACCAAAGAGTCGAGCCCGCGCTCCCCCTCGGGCCAGGTCTCGGCCTGACCGAAACGCACGATGCGCCCGTCTCGCACGGCGCAGGCCTTCATGCCGGTGCCGCCGATGTCGAGGCCCAAGGCGAGCAGGTCGCCCATCGGCTCGGGGCGCTCCCGCACCTCGACGGCCGGCACGTCCACGGGCCGCTCCCCAAACGGCGGCGCCGAGGCGTCGTTGATGGTGATCGGGATGTTGTGAATCCCGCGTAGGCTGCCCAGGAGCGGCTCTAGGTCGGACTCCTCGACCGGGGCGTAGACACGAACGGACGCGGGCTGAAGCAACAAGATGCCGTTGTGAACCCGCAGCAGCACGAGCGCGCCCCGGTCGGCCGGGGCCAAGAGCGTCATCTCTTTGGTCTGGGCGTTGTTGCCGTACCCGAACCGGAAATGCACCCGCCACGGCCGCGCCTTGGGGCTGTGGCGTAAGGATTGGTGGGCCTGGTCTAGGGTCAGGGGCGGCTGGGGGTCGGCCATCGGGAAGAGTCCTCGGCGCGTTGGACCGCCGAGGCGACCGGGCGGCACGCCCGTCTTAGCGGGTCAGCACCATCAGGCCCAGGGCGCCCAGCACGAAACAACCGAGGGTGACACCAAAGAGCACCCAGCGTCTACGGGCCTCGGAGGACTGCGCCAAATGGCGATTGTGGCGGTCGCGGCGGCGAATCCGGCGCGCGGCCTCGTCGGGCAGCAGCCACTCCACCTCACCCCGAGAGTTCGTGTAGCTGACGTAGCCCCGCTCCTCGTAGAACCGCTGGCGTGTCTCTAAGACGAGGCGGGAGCGCTCTCGCTCGGCGTCGCTCGCTTTGCGGGACTCTTCTTCGCGGCTCACCGTCGTGAGGCGGGCCACACGACGCGCGTGATCCTCCTCAAGCTGGAGGAGGGTCTGTCGCGCGAGGGTCTCTCTCTCCTGCTCGGTCATCGTTGGGTCCGCGAGAGGGCGATCGGGGGTAGCTGGAGAGTATAGACCACGGGACGGAGAAGATCGATCTCCCGATCTTCATCATTCCTTGGCCCTCGGACGCGCCAGCGGCGATCGGGCTCAGCCTCCGCCCGAGGCCGGCGCCGCGTCTGACTGCCGCCCCGCGGCGCAGACCCCGGCGGGCACGGCCTCGGCGTCACCGCCAAGATCAAAGTGCATCATGTCGCCGCTCTCCATGCCCATCGCCGTGCCGCCCCAGCGCAGGCGCCCGGTGCCCGCCATCACCTCGGTGAAGCTGCGGGTGAACTGCAAGAACCCGGCGGCGGGGTTGCGGGTGCGGCCGGGCGTCGTCGTCACCGCGCCGTGCTGCATGGGGATACGCACGCTCTCGTAATCGCGGAGGATCTGAACGTAGGTCTCGTCCGCGCTGAGCGTCCACGCGGGGTTGGGGTGGGC
>JBEAVX010000822.1:0-2616 GCA_041160755.1 Pseudomonadota bacterium | reverse complement strand
CCGGCGTCCAGCGGCTCACCCCGACGCCGGGCACGGGCGTGAGCGCCCCGTTTATCACATGGGCGACGCCGTCCTCGTTGGCGACCCAGGGCCCTGAGGAGTCAAACCCGACGCGCCACAGCGGCTCGGCGACGGGGATGACCGGCGACCAGCCCCCGCCGAGGCGACCCAGCCGCACGCCGCCGGGCACGGAGACGATCACCTCGGCGCCCTCGGCGCCCGCGCGGACGGCGGCCAGCCCGCGGGCGTCTTCGAGGCCCAGCGCGCCGCGCTCCGCGCAGTCGATGAGGTTCCACTCGACGAGGCGGCCGTCCGAGCCGAAGCTCACGGCGGACTGGTGATCGGCGCTGAGGCTCAGGGCCTGCACCTGTCGGTCGCCGTGGGGGCGGCAGATCGCGACGGGCAGCGGGCCGTCGAGGGTGTGCGCCGACCAGGCGAGGTCCAGGGAGCGGCGGTCCACCTGCGCGCGGTTCGCGGCGCTCGTCTCCGCCAGCGCACGCTCGGCCTCGGCGAGGGCCTGGGCGGCCTCGGCGTGCTCCTCTTGCAGAATCAAGGCGTCGGCGCGTCCGACCTGGGCGCGCAAGAGCCCACGCAGGGCGTCGAGCTCGGCCTTTCGGGCGCGCTCCGCCTCCGCGACGGCGACGTCACGCGCGTCCCCGACCGCCTGGGTGTACATCCACACGCCCACGAGCAGGACCACCAAGGCCGCCGCCCCGACGGCCCCGGCGGCGCGAACGGCGGCGCGGTGCCGGGTGGCCCACTTCGTGAGGCGCTCGCCCCAGGTCGACCGCACGCCGAGCAGGGGTCGGTGGGCGAGCACGGCGTCGATGTCGGCGCGCAGGGCGAGCACGCTCGGGTAACGGTCTTCAGGGCGTGGGCTCATCGCCCGCAGGATGATCGCCTCCAGCTCGCGTGAGATCTCCGGTCGGCGCCTGCGCGGCGGCGGGAGCGCGCCTTGTTGGACCTTCGCCAAGACCTCGCCCGTGGGCCCGGCGAAGGGCGGCGCGTGCACCATCAGCTCATAGAGCACGGCGCCGAGGCCATACACGTCGGTGCGCACGTCCAAGGCGTCGAGGTGACCGGCGACCTGCTCCGGGGCCATATAAGCCGGGGTGCCCGCCACCTGGCTTCCGCCCGCGGGCGCGCGGCCCATGCTGTAGGCGAGGCCCCAGTCGAGGAGCGTCACCTCGCCGAACTCGCCCACCATGACGTTCTCGGGCTTGATGTCGCGGTGCAGCACCCCTCGGGCGTGGGCGAAGGCGACGGCGTCGCAGACCTTGCGGAAGGTGTTCAAGGCGTCGTGCAGATCCGTGTGGCCGGTGAGCGCCGCGAGGGATCGGCCCCGCACCCACTTCATCACCAGGAACGGCCGACCGTCCTCATCGACGCCGATGTCGTGCACGGGGACGACGTTCGGGTGCTCTAGGGCGGCGGTGACCTTGGCCTCGGCGACGAAGCGCGCGTGGGCGGCGGCGTGGCGGTGGGTGAGCACCTTGATCGCGACCTCACGGCCCAGGCGGGTGTCGAGCCCCCGCCGCACGACGCCCATGCCGCCTTCCCCCAAGGTCTCGCCGAGGGTGTACCGCGCGGCCTCGGCCTCCCCGCGCGGGGCGTCGCCGTGTGGACCGTCCCCGAGCAGGGCGTCGTCATCGTCAGGGTTGTAGGTGCGGTTGGTCGTCATCGGCCAAGCATACAGCGGCGCCCGCCGCCGGTCCCCCCGCTAGGCTTCGACTGGCTGAAATTTGCATTTTATATTTCGGTGAATCAATTTTTTTATGCCATAATTTCAGCAGGTTTCGGTCGGGTGCAGGGGCCTCCTCGGAGCCATGCGCACGTTCAGAACCACACGATCGATCGTCTTGACGTGTCAAACGATCGCCGCTCGCCGACTCCTGATCGCCTTTGGGTGCGTGTTCGCGCAGAACTTGACCGAGGATCTCAAGAACTTTCGCATGTCTGTGGACACTCCAGAGGGCCTGTGCTTGAATCATCACGGCTCATGTGGCACCCATGAACCTGACAGGCAGGAGGCCTAGATGGCGATACAAGACGATATTCCTCGCTCTCGGATCACGCTCAAGTACCGCACCACCATCGAGGGGGAGCCGGCAGACGTCGAGCTGCCGTTACGATTCCTGGTGATGGGCGACTTCTCCCGAGGCTCAAACCCCAACGATCCTGAAGATCGGAAGGTCGCGTCCGTCAGCGGCGCGAACATCGACGAGGTGATGAAGTCGATGAACCTCTTCGTCGAGCTGGAGGTCCCGAGCCTCGTCGACGAGGGCCCTCGCACGGTCAAGATCCCCATCGAGGGGATGCACAGCTTCTCCCCAGACAGCATCGCGCAGCAGCTCCCCGAGGTGCGCACGCTCCTGCTCGTCCGGAAGCTGCTCACCGAGCTTCAGGCCGCGATGGCCAACCAGAAGAACCTCCGCAAGGCGCTCAAGGGCCTCTCCAGCCAAGAGCAGCTCGGCCAGCTCGTCCGTGAGCTTGAGGCCGCGGGCTACGGTGGCCTGCGCCTCCCCGAGCCCCCGCGCAAGGCGTCTGAGACGGAGGCCGCCGACGCGCCCCCGCCGATGGAGCACTCCCAGCCGGTCTTCTTCTCCTCCGAGGCCC
>JBEAVX010000769.1:0-5030 GCA_041160755.1 Pseudomonadota bacterium | reverse complement strand
GACGCCGGGCTGATCACCGTGGCCCAGCAGCGGGAGATCACCCAGCGGTTCTGGGCGGGGCAGGCCACGAACGAGCGCACGGCCTTGGGCGGCGGCATCGGGATGCACGGCTGGGCCTATGAGTGGTCGGACTCGGACTCGCGGCAGATGAGCTGGGGCTGCGTCGTGCTCCACCTCTCCGACGTAGGCAAGGTCTACGAGGCCCTGCCCGACGGCGCGATGGTGATCTTGTTCTGAGCCCTCGCGCCGCGCCGACCGCTCAGCGTTTGCCCTTCTTCGGCGCCGGCGCCGGGGCCGCCGGGCGTGGCGCGACGGCCTCTACGAGCGTCCAGTCGCCGGGCGTCGCGCTGACGACCTGCTCGCGGATCTGGCTGACGTCGCCGACGACGATCACGACCGCGTCGGTGAGGTTGAGCTTGGCCACCTCCGCGTTGACGGCGGCGGCGGTGAGGCCGTTGAGCGCGGCCAGCTCGTCGTTGATGGCGCTGGGGCTGAGGCCCTGCTCGATGAGGCCGCCGTAGGTCGCGGAGACCGCGCCTCGGCTCTCCATGGCGCTGACCAAGGCGGTGCGGCGCGCGCCACGGGCCTTCTCGACCTCCTCATCGGTCACCCCGGCGCGCAGGGCGTCGAGCTGCTCCAACAGCGCCTTCAAGGCGTCGCCGGTCACGGGCTGGAACACGGCGGTCTGGGCCAGGGCCACGCCCTGATCCGCGCCGGGCTCTAACCAGGCCTTCGCGCCGTAGGTGTAGCCGCGCTCCTCCCGCAAGAGGCGGTTGAGGCGGCTGGTGAAGGTGCCGCCGAGCACGATGACGCCCAGACGCGCGGCGGGCAGACCGGCCTCAGCGCTGCGCCAGCCGGGCATCACGACGCGCAGGATGGACTGGGCGGCGCCGGGGTTGTCGACGAGCACGAGGCGCGGGCCGGCGCCGCCGGGCTTGATCGCGGCGGGCACGGCGGCGGGGGCGCCGACGGTGGCCTTCCAGGCGCCGAAGCGGGACTCCAACGCGGCCTTGATGCCATCGACGGTGACCGCGCCGGTGACCACAAAACGTACGCGGCTGGGGGCGTAACGCGCGGCCCAGCTCGCCTTGAGCTGGGCGGGGGTCAAGGCGGTGAGGTCGTCGCGGCGGCCGATGATCGGGTGGCCGAGGGGGTGCGTGTCGCCCCAATAGACCCGCTGACCGGCCCAGACGGCGAGGCTCTGCGGGGTGTCTAAGGCCGAGTCCAGGTCGCCCAGGGTGATCTTACGCACACGCTCGACCTCATCGGCGTCAAACCGAGGGCGCAGGATCGCGTCAGCGAGCAAGTCCAGGGCGGGCTCAAGGCGATCGGCGTGGGTGTCGAGGGTGATGATGCTGGAGGTGGCCTTCGTGCCGACGCTCAGGGAGATCGCCTTCTGCTCTAGCTCGGCGGCGAAGGCGTCGGCGCCCCGATCCCCGGCGCCGTGGGTCAACATCCGGTCGGACAGGGCGGTCTGCCCCCAGCCGAGCGCTGGGTCTTCAGCGGCGCCGCCAGAGATCACCGCCTGGAGGCTCACCAGCGGCAGCCCGGCGCGCTCAAACACCCAGAGCTCGACGCCGTTGGAGAGCGTGACGACCTGGGGGACCGGGGCGGTGAACGCCGGTGTAGGGCCCGCCTCGGGGCGCTGGGCGAGGGGATCTTGGGCCTGGGGCACGGTGGCGGTCTCCTGAGGGGCGCGGGCGCAAGACAGGCCGAGGGCCAGAGCGAGGAGGAGCTGGGTCATGGGGTGGTCTCCTCGGCGACGGGCGCGGGGGTGACGCGGATGAGGCAGCGGGTGTCCACCGTCAGGCGCGCGGCGGCTTGTTTGACGCCGTCCTTGGTGGCCTGGCGGTAACGGTCGAGGTCGGCCTGCATGTAGCCCGGCGTGCCGGTGTTGAAGTAGTAGCTGTTCAGCGAGCTGGCCCGGCCTTGGAGGCTCTCTTGGCGCTCCAAGAACGACATCTCAAGCTGGTTCTTGACGCGCTCAAGCTCGGCGTCCGTGGGGCCTTCAGCGGCGAGGCGGGCGACCTCTTTGGCGATGGCCTCCTCCACTTCAGCGAGGGTGTGGCCCTCGGCCGGGGTGACCTCGATGATGAACAAGGAGCTGAGCCGCTGGCTCATCTGCCCGGCGCTGACCTCGACGGCGAGGCCCGACTCGTGCACGAGGCTGCGGTAGAGCCGCGACGAGCGCCCATCGGCGAGGATGTCGGCGAGCAGGTCCATCTCGGCGTCGCCGCTGGCGTACATCGCCGGGCTGTGCCAGGCCATGACGCTCTTGGGCTGGCGAACTTGGTCGGTGAGCTCGATCAGCGAGGTCACCGGCGCGCTCGGCGCGGGCACGGGCTGGCGCTCGGGCACGGGGCGGGCGGCGAGGCCCCCAAAGAGGCGCTCGATGGTGATCTTCACCGCGGCGGGGTCAAAATCCCCGGCGACGACGAGGCTCGCGTTGCCTGGCACATACCAGGTGTTGAAGAAGCCCACGACGTCGTCCACGGTGGCGGCCTGGAGGTCTTCGTGGGAGCCGATGACGGTGTGCGCGTAGGGGTGACCGGCGGGGTACATCGCCTCGGGCATCACCAGCCAGATCTCGCCGTAGGGGGCGTCTTCGTAGGACTGGCGGCGCTCGTTTCGCACCACGTCGCGCTGCAGGTCGAGCTTCTCCTGCGTCATCGCCCGGGAGAGGCCCTCCATGCGGTCGGCCTCCATCCACAGCAGCGTGTCGACGAGGTTCGCGGGGCCGACGTCGTAGTAGTCCGTGGCGTCTTCGCTCGTCCAGGCGTTGTTGTAGCCGCCGCTGGCCTCCATGAGATCGTCAAAGCCCGAGCCCGGCAGGCGCGTGGTGCCCATGAACATCAGGTGCTCAAAGAGGTGGGCGAAGCCGGTGCGGCCATCGACCTCATCTTTGGCGCCGACGCCGTACCACAGGTTCACGACGACCTGGGGCAGGGTGGGATCGGGCATGAGGATGACGTTGAGGCCGTTGGGCAGCTTGTACTGCTCATAGGTCAGCTCGACGGCGTGGGCGGGCGCGCTGAGCAGGGGGGCCATCGCGGCGAAGAGGAACACGCGGCGCTCCTTGGAGTGCGGGAACTGGAGCACCGTAGCCCGCTCCCCGTCGATCGCAAGCGGCGGGGAGGAGAGGGAGGGCTGAGAACGTCCGCCGAGTTGACCATCACGCATACCGAAGGGGCCGAGGCGGCGTCTTAGAGACGAGCGGGCGTCTCATTGTGTGAGGACCGCGGTAAGCTGAGGTGATGAAGACCCTCCCTCTGCTGATCTTGACCCTCTCCGCCTGCGCCCGACCCGTCGAGACCCCCGACATCGGCGCCCCGGTGGGCTCCCCGGGCTCGGTGGCCCTGCGCGGCGGCTTCGCCCCCGGCGGCGAGCGCATCGACGTGGTCCTGGCCGACGGGCGCATCACGTCCCTCACCGTGGACGCTCCGGCGGACACGTCCCTGGACGTCTCCGGGCGCACCTTCGCCCCCGGCTTCATCGACAGCCACGTTCACCTGGCGTTCTGGACCGTGGGCGAGAGCCTGCCCGCCACGGGCCTCGTCGCCGCCGTGGACCTCGCCGCGCCTGAGGCGTGGATCGGCCGCGATCAAGGGTCTCTGCGGGTCGTGTGGGCCGGGCCTATGGTCACCGCCATCTCCGGCTACCCCACCCAGAGCTGGGGCAGCGGCGGCTACGGCGTCGAGTGTGAGGACGCTGAGGCCGCCCGGGAGGCCGTTCGTGCGCTGCACGCCGCCGGGGCGCGGGTGATCAAGGTGCCGGTGACCGGCGAGAACGCGCTCGACGACAGCACTCTGCGCGCCGCCGTCGAGGAGGCCCACGGCCTCGGCCTGCTCACCGTGAGCCACGCCATGGGCGACGACGAGGCCCTGCGCGCGGCGGACGCTGGGGTGGACCTGCTCGCGCACACGCCCACGGCGACGCTCTCAGACGAGGCCGTCGCGGCCTGGGCCAGCCGTGGGGTGATCAGCACGCTGCGGGCGTTTGGCGGCGGGGAGCGCGCGGTGGACAACCTCAAGCGGCTGCACGAGGCCGGTGCCACGGTGCTCTACGGCACGGACATGGGCAACTCGCGCACGGCGGCCATCGACGGCTCAGAGCTCGCGCTTCTGGCCTCGGCGGGGATGAGCCCGGCGGAGATCCTCAGCTCGGCGACCTCGGCCCCGGCGGCGACCTGGGGCTTCGAGGGCCTGGGTGGGCTCAGCGTCGGCGGCGCGGCGAGCTTCTTGCTGCTCGACGGTGACCCTCTGGAGGACATCACCCGCGCCGCGAGCCCGGCGGAGGTCTGGGTGGACGGGGTGCGGGTTACGCCGTGAGCCTCGCGCCGTCCGCCGCCCCGCGCCTCGTCGTGAGCGGCGGCGCTTTGGGGGATCAGCTCCTCCGCCTGCCGTTGATCCGCGCCTTGGCCACGCTCGGCCCGCTGCGCCTGCTCGCGCCGCGGGTGACCCTGGCCTGGGTGGACCTGGAGGTGCTCAGCCTACGCCTGGACGCCGCCGAGGCCGCGTCGCTATTCGGAGACGGCGCGCTCTCCGGGGCCGCCGCGGTGCTCTTGCAGGGCGTGGAGGAGGCGATCGTGCTCCTCGACGGCGAGGCCCTCGCCGGGGCGCTCCAGCGGCGGGGGCTGCTCGTCCGCCATCGCGGCGGCGTGCCCGCGCCAGGGGTTCACCAGCTCAGCCACCTCGCGTCGGGGCTCGTCGCCCTGCCGCCGCCGGAGCGGGTGGAGACGCCGTTCTTGCGCGTCTCCTCCGCCTCCACGGCGCCGGACGTGCTCCTTCTCCCTGGCAGCGGCGGCCTCAAGAAATGTTGGCCTGCGGAGCGGTTCCGGGCGCTGGGTCTGGACCTTCGGGCGCGGGGCCTCACCGTCGCCGTCGCCTTGGGCCCCGATGAGCTGGAGCGTGGCCCGGGCCCCGAGCGGTTTCTCGGTCTGCCGGTGCTGGAGGGTCCGAGCCTCGCCGAGCTCGCCGCGTGCTGCGCCCACGCGGACCTCGTCGTCGGCAACGACGCCGGGACGACACACC
>JBEAVX010000746.1:0-7413 GCA_041160755.1 Pseudomonadota bacterium | reverse complement strand
ACACCGTCCCGCCCCAATACAGCCGCTCCCGCCGACCGCTCGGGCACTCCAACCCCTTCGGCGCCGGCTCCACCACAAACGCCGCCTCCACCCCGGCGTCCCCGTCCAGGCTCACCGCGCCCTTCATCCCAGGATCGGCGAGCTCCCCCAGCGCCGGTCCACCCGCGGGCACCACGAAGCCGACCACCGCGCCGGTCTTCGCCGAGAGCTTCATCGGCGGCAACGGCAAGGTGATCGTCGGCAGGTGCTCCGGGCCCTTGGCGCCGGTGCAGGTGTAGCGCAGCGTCACGACGTCGTCGTAGGGCAGCTCGGCGAGCACCGCGCCGTCGAGGCCGCGCAGGGTGAAGGCCTTGGGCGGGGCGACGTGGCGGATCGTCGTCGGGCCGAAGGCGCTCGGGTGCTCGGCCCCGACGACGGCCTCGGCGGGGAAGGTCACGGTGAGGCTCGACGCGCCGTCGGCGCCGGGCTCGGCCAAGGTGGCCACGCCGACGGCCTCGGGGCGAAGCGCCTTCCACAACGGCGGCAGGCCGTCCTCTTTGAGCGGGATCTTGGGGCCTTTGGCGGCGGGCGCGGGCTCCGGCGCGGCGACGGGCGGCGAGGACACCCCCTCGGGCGGCGCCTCGGGCGCGCAGGCAAAGGTGACGGTGAGCGGGAGAAGATGCAGGGCGAAGAGTTGACGGCGCATGACCTGATCAATAGCCAAGATTGCTTCCCGAGGCGCGCGCGCTTGAACCTCCTGCTGCTGACCGGGCTCGCCTACGCCGCCGGGCCTGAGTGGTCCCTCACCCGCTCCTTGGAGCCCAGCGCCGTCGTCTGGCGCGGCGACACCATCGCGGTCGCCCAGCGCGACGGCACGGTGCTGATCCTCGACGGCTCGGGCCACGAGCGGCGGCGCCTTCGTGTGGGTCGCCGCGCCATCGACGCCGTGGGGCTCAGCGCCGACGGCCAGCGCCTCGTCGCGGTCGAGGCCTGGGGCGACGTGACCGTCTGGGACGTGACCACCGGGGATCGCCTCGATCGCCACAAAGGCGGCTGGTTCCAAGGCGGCCAGCAGGCCACGCTCACCGACGACGGCCAGGCGCTGCTCTTGCTCGACGCCAGCGGCCAGCTCCTCTTCGACCCCGTCGGCGACGGTGAGCCGACGTCCCTCACCGCCAACCTCTACGCCGGGCCGGGGCAGCTTGGCGTGCGCGGCGGCCAAGCCTGGGCCTTCTCCGGCGAGCAGCTCTTGCGTTGGGATCTCGGCTCCAGCGCAGAGGTGGAGCCGCTCTACGTCGGCCTCTACGCCCAGACCGTCGCGTCTTTGTCCGACTCCTTCGTCCTGCTGAACCACCTCGGCGCGGGCTGGAGCCTCGACCTCACCACCGGGGAGCGCGCCCGGGTGGAGCTCTCGGGCTACCAAGGCTGGCTCGTCGCCGCCCACCCGTCCGAGCGCCAGCTCGCCTACGTGAGCATGGGCCCTGGCGGCAAGCAGGCCGTCATCGTCTGGGATCTCGTCACCGAGCGGCCTCTGGCGGCGTTGGGCGTGAGCGTCGGCGCCGTGAACGGGCTCACCTGGAGCCCCGAGGGCGACCGCCTGCTCATCGCGGGTCCTACGGGCGTCGCCGTCGTGAACGCCCCCCAGGACGACGCGCCCCAGGCCCGACCCCACCCCTACCTCCACGTCCACCTCGTCGGCTTTGACGCCGACGCCCGGCACGCCTTGGCGGTCTTCGCCGACGGGGAGCTGCTGCTGTGGGAGCTGGGCACGGGGCAGCTCGACGGACGGCGCACGCTCTCCTTGGGCCCCAACTACGGCGATGCGCCCGTGGTCGCCCTGCGCCACGATGGCGCCGTCGTCGCCGCGTTGACACCTTCGGGCACCGCCGAGCTCTGGCGCCTCGACGCCGCCGCGCCGACCACCGCCGTCGTCGGCCTCGACCAGTCCGGGATCGCCTTCACCCGCGGCGGCCTGCTCACCGTGCGTGACCCGCGCGGCGTCTCGGTGTGGCCCAGCGACGGGGCCCCGCCGCGCCGCAGCCCCGTGGACCCGGGCGTCACCGTCGTCTCCCCCAACGGCGAGCGGGTCGCGCGCTTCTCTTGGGACGGCGCGCTGACCGTCCTAGAGGGTGACCGCGTGCTCAAGACCCGAGGCGTCGAGGGCGACCCCTTCGTCGTCTGGGCCGCGTTTCTCGACGAGGACACCCTGCTCACCCTCGACGTCGAGGGGCGCCTGCGCCGCCTGCCGATCCTCAGCGCCGAGGCCCCGGAGACCGATCCCCTTCAGCTCCACGACAGCCCGGTCACCGCCGTGATGGACCCTTGGGGCCACCGCCTGCTCGTCGCCCACGCCGACGGCTCGTTGAGCCTCATCGATCTGGACACCCTGGGCCTCTTGGGCCGGGCGAGAGAGAGCGGCGGTCTGCTGATGAGCACACCGATTGACGCCCTCGCCTTACACCCCGACGGCCAGCGCGCGCTCATCGCCGGGGATCACGGCGAGGTGCAGCTCTGGGACGTGGTGACGGGCAAGCTCCTGCGCACCTACACCGGCACCCGCCCCGGCGGCCTCGGCATCACCGCCTTGCCCGCCCAAGACGCCGTCCTGGTGTCGTGGCGGGGCGGCGCGCTCCGCGTCTTTGGCGCCGCTGACGGTGTGGAGCGCCTCGCCAAGACCCACCCCGAGGAGGTCACCGCCCTGGCCGCCCTCGACGGCGGCGCCTTGGCCGTCTCCGGCTCGGTGAGCGGCGTCGTGAGCGTGCTCGACGCCGAGCTCAACCCCGTCTGGACCTCCACGGCCGCCGGGCAGCCCATCGTCGAGCTGGTCGTCTCCGCCGACTCCGCGCAGCTCGCCGCGCGCCTGAACGACGGCACGATCCTCCGCTTCACCCGCGCCCCCGACGGGGCCTTCGCCCAGACCACCGGCGAGGCGCTGTGGGGCCAAGGCATGACCTTTGACGCCGAGGGCGCCCTGATCACCGTGAGCGGCGGCGCGGCCTACTTGGGCGAGGTGATGATCCCCGGCCCCAGCCGCCGCCACAGCCTCGCCGGGCCGATCACCCGCTGCGAAGACGGCGCGCTCCACCTCGGGCTGAGCGCCTGGAGCGAAGATCAGCCGAGCGTGTGGAGCCCCGGCGCCCGGCCAAGCGGCGATGGGCTCGGCGAGGCCCACGCGCTGACTTGCGGCGCCGGTCTGCTCATTCACCAAAGCTGGTCGGGGCAGGTCACCGCCATGGACCTCGCCACCGGCGGCACAGCCTTGCGCACCCAGCTCGACGGTGAGCCCCTCGCCGGGGTCGCCGTGCCCTCCCCCACCCAGCTCGTCGCGCTCTCCACGAGCGGCCTGCTCCGCGCCTGGGATCCCCAACGAAACGCCGTGCTCTGGTCGGTCAGCCTCACCGATGAGCCCGGAGAGCGGCTCCCTGTCGAGGTCATGCCCGTCGAGCCCGTGACTGAAGAGCCCCTCGGCGAGTGATCCCCACCTCACAAATCTGGACAGACCCAAGACAAAGCCGTTGACATCCCCGGAGACCGGTGGCAGATTGACCCTGACTCTAACGTAAACGTAAGAGTCTGAGTTCAGCCTCCCGCGTCTACCCACCCTCGGGCGCCCCACCCTCGGGGTCACGGCCTGTCCATGAACACCACGTCCTGCGAGAGCGGCCTCCTCAAGATCGGTGATCTTGTGCGCCTGACGGGCAAGACGCCGCGCACGCTGCACTTCTACGAGGAGCTGGGCCTCTTGCGCCCGGTCTCTCGCACCAAAGGTGGCTTTCGCCTCTATGGCGAAGAGACGCTCCTCCGGGTTCGCTGGATCGAGCGCCTGCAAGAGCTCGGCTTCTCCTTGCCCGAGATCCAGGACTTCTTGACCCGCCTGCAAGAGCACGCCTACGGCCCCGAGGCCATGCAGCGCCTGGGCGACTTCTACATCGTGAAGCTCGCCGAGACCCGCGCCACCTTGGCCCGCCTCCAAGCCTTAGAGCGCGATCTTCAAGACTCCATCGACTACCTCAACGGCTGCCGCACCTGCGAGCCCCTCACCCACCGCGCCCGCTGCGTGGGCTGCGACAACAAGAATCACGAGGGCCGCGCCGCGCCAGAGCTGGTCGCCGCCGTGCACGACTCCACCACACCCTGAGCCCACACTCGCCCTAGCAGGAACCCCCACTGGCCGTGAAGCTGCCGATCTACCTGGACACCCACGCGACCACGCCCCTTGACCCGCGGGTGCTGGACGAGATGTTGCCATACCTCACCCAGCACTTCGGCAACGCCGCGAGCCGCAACCACAGCTTCGGCTGGACGGCGAACGAGGCCGTCGAGCGCGCCCGTGAGCAGGTCGCCGCGCTCATCGGCGCCGACCCCAAAGAGATCATCTTCACCTCGGGCGCCACGGAGTCCGACAACCTCGGCATCATCGGCGCCGCCCGCTTCAACGCGAAGAAGGGCAAACACATCATCACCTCGAAGCTGGAGCACAAGGCCGTGCTCGACTCCTGCCACGCGCTGGAGAGCGAAGGCTTCGAGATCACCTTCTTGGACTCCGACCCCGACGGCCTCGTGAAGCCCGAGCAGGTCGAGGCCGCCATTCGCCCAGACACCGTGCTCTGCGCGATCATGATGGCGAACAACGAGATCGGCACCATCAACCCCATCGCCGAGATCGGCGCGGTCTGCCGCCGCCACAACGTCATCTTCCACGTCGACGCCGTTCAGGCGCTCGGCCGCGTGGCCATCGACGTCGCGGCGATGAACGTGGACCTCATGGCGATCAGCGCCCACAAGATGTACGGCCCCAAAGGCATCGGCGCGCTCTACGTCCGCCGCGGCCGCCCCCGCATCCGCATCGAGCCGCTCATCCACGGCGGCGGTCACGAGCGTGGGCTTCGCTCGGGCACCTTGCCCGTTCACCAGATCGTCGGCCTGGGCGCGGCGGCAAAATACGCCTTGGAGGCCCTCACCAACGGTGAGAACGACCGGATCAAGGCCCTGCGCGACCGTCTGTGGGAGGGGCTCAGCAAGAACCTCGACCACCTCTACATCAACGGCTCGTGGGAGCACCGCCTGCCCAACAACCTCAACTGCTCCTTCGCCTATGTTGAGGGCGAGGCGCTGATGATGGGCATCAAGGCCATCGCCTGCTCCTCGGGCTCGGCCTGCACGAGCGCCAGCCTGGAGCCCTCCTACGTCCTGCGCGCCTTGGGCGTTGACGTCGAGCTGGCCCACACCTCCATGCGTTTTGGCGTCGGCCGCTTCAACACTGAAGAGGAGATCGACTTCGCCATCGAGCTCATCACCGAGAAGGTCCGCTGGCTGCGCCAGATGAGCCCCCTCTACGAGCTCGTCCAAGAGGGCGTCGATCTCAAGTCCATTCAATGGGCGGCGCACTAGTTACAGCCCACTCGTCATCTCTCCCCACGCTCCCCGCATCGGCCCGCCCCTTCGGGCAAGAGGAACCCCACCATGGCGTATTCCGACAAGCTCATCGAGCACTACGAGAACCCCCGCAACATGGGCTCTCTGGACAAGAACGCTGAAGACGTCGGCACCGGCCTCGTCGGCGCCCCGGCCTGCGGCGACGTGATGAAGCTGCAGCTCAAGATCAACGACGACGGCATCATCGAGGACGCCAAGTTCAAGACCTTCGGCTGCGGCTCGGCCATCGCGTCCAGCTCGCTCGTCACCGAGATGGTCAAGGGCAAGTCCATCGACTTCGCTGAAGGCATCAAGAACACGATGATCGCCGAGGAGCTGGCCTTGCCCCCGGTGAAGATCCACTGCTCCGTGCTCGCTGAAGACGCGATCAAGGCCGCCATCGCCGACTACCGCAAGAAGCAGGCCGATCGCGCGGCGGCCCCCTCGGAATGAGGCCCGCGCCCCGGGCCAACCCCCTGGGCTGTGTTTACCTTCTCGACTGACGCCGCCCCACCCCGGCGCCTCTCCCCGTGGAGCACCTATGGCCATCAACCTCACGAACGCCGCCGCCGAGCGCATCAATGAGCTGAAGCGCAAACGGCAGACCCCCGACCACTTCTTGCGCCTCGGCGTTCGCGGTGGCGGCTGCTCGGGGCTCAGCTATGTGCTGGACTTCGTCGAGACCCCCGAGCCCAAAGACAAGATCTTCGACCTCAACGGGGTCAAGGTCGTCGTCGACCGCAAGTCGTACCTCTTCGTGAACGGCACGGAGATCGACTACAAGAAGGGCCTGATGAAGACGGGCTTCGAGTTCAAGAACCCCATCGCCTCGGGCTCTTGTAGCTGCGGCGAGTCCTTCTCGGTCTGAGCGGCGGGGCAAGACGCGGTGATCTGCTGGAAGTGCCATGAGCGGCTCTCGTCGCTCCGCTGCGCGAGCTGCGGCGCCCTCGTGCCTCCGCCAGCGCAGCCCGAGCTGTTCGGCGCGCTCGGTTTAGACCGTCGTTACCACGTCGAGGCCGACGTCATCGACGGCGCCTGGCGTCGGCGCTCCAAAGACACCCACCCCGACCGCTTCGCGAGCGCCTCGGCCGTCGAGCGCCGCATGGCCTTGCAGTGGACGGCCACGCTGAACGAGGCCCGCCGCGTGCTGCGTGACCCCGTCGCCCGGGCCTGGTACCTCGCCACGGGCAAACCCCACCCCGCCGAGAGCGGCGGCCCCAAGCTGAGCCCCGAGTTTTTAGAGGAGATCTTCGAGCTGCGTATGTCCGCCGACGACGATCCCGCCGCTGTGCGCGACACCGCCGCCCAGCTCCGCGCCCGCCTCGACGCCGACCTCGAAGACCTCTTCTCCCGCTGGGAGCGCGGCGAGGGTGACCTCAGCCCCGTGCCCGAGCGCCTCTCCCGCCTCAAGTACGTCGACAACCTCCTGCGTGAGCTGCCCGCCTAAGGCGCCCCACCGCACGATCCTAAGGTCTCCACCATGTCCAACATCGGCATCGACCTCGGCACCACCAACTCCCTCGTCGCCGTGGTCATGGGCGGCCGCGCCCGCTGCCTGCTCGACGACGACGGCCGCGCGATCTTGCCCTCCGCCGTGCGTTACACCGCCGAGGGCCCCGTCGTGGGCTACGCCGCCTTAGACGACGCCGCCGGTCACGCCGCCACCACGCTCACCTCGGTGAAGCGGTTCATGGGCCGGTCCATGGACGAGGCCCGGTCTGAGGCCGCGCAGCTCCACTACGAGCTCGCCCCGCCCGACGACGCGAGCGAAGAGAAGGTCGTGCGAATGCAGGTCGGCGAGCGCCTCGTGACGCCGATCGAGGTGAGCGCGGAGATCCTCAAGGCGCTGAAGGAGCGCGCTGAGGAGTGCCTGCTCGGCGGGGTCGGCGGCGCGGTGATCACCGTGCCCGCGTACTTTGACGACGCCCAGCGCCAGGCCACCCGCGACGCCGGGCGCCTCGCCGGTCTGAACGTCCTGCGCCTGCTCAACGAGCCCACCGCCGCCGCCATCGCCTATGG
>JBEAVX010000739.1:0-9834 GCA_041160755.1 Pseudomonadota bacterium | reverse complement strand
GACCCCGCCCCATGCCTTCGCCAGAGCTGAACCCCGGTACCCGCGGCCACATCATCCCCATCGGCGGCGCCGAAGACAAGGTGAGCGACCGCGCCATCTTGCGGCGCTTCGTGGACCTGTGTGGCGGCAGCGCGGCGCGCATCGCCGTCATCCCCACGGCGTCCACCCTCGACACGACGGGCGGGCGATACCGAGAGGTCTTCGGCTCCTTGGGTGTGGCCGAGGTCAACGTGCTCGACTTCCGCGACCGGGGCGACGTGGAGCGCCTGATGTGGGAGGACGCCCTAGACAACGCGACGGGCGTGTTCTTGACCGGCGGCAACCAGCTTCGTCTCTCCACCATCCTGGGCGGCACCGCCGTCGCGACGCGCCTGCGCCGGGTGAACGCCAAAGGGGTGCACGTCGCGGGCACCTCGGCGGGCGCGGCCTTCGTCTCCGAGCACATGATCGCCTTTGGGCGTGAGGGCTCCACGCCAATCGCTGGGCAGGTCACGCTCACCCCGGGCCTCGGCCTCACGAACCGCGTCATCGTCGACCAGCACTTCCGCGAGCGGGACCGCCTCGGCCGCCTGCTCACCGCGCTCGCCTACAACCCCTTCGCCATCGGCCTGGGCCTTGATGAGGACACCGCCGCGTTCATCAACGGCGACAACCGCATCGAGGTCATCGGCACCGGCGGCATCACCGTCGTAGACGTCTCGGCCTTGGAGCACTCCGGCATGGCGACGGCGCAGGAGGGCAAGCCCGTGCAGCTCATCGGCATCCGCCTGCACGTCTTGACCCACGGCGGCCTCTTCGACCTGCACACCCGCCGCGCGAGCCCAGGCCCGGAGCCGGAGGATCGGCCCTAGGGGCAGCGGGCGAGCTGACCTCACGAACCTCGCCCTGCGCGTCCGCGAGCGGATGGACTTGGCGGAGGTTTGGCGGAGCGTGCTATTCTGACCTCCTGGAGGTGCTTCATGGCTCAACCCGCGCGTAAAGCCCGGCCTGTGGTGCCGGAACCCCGCGGCGACGCCCCCGAGCGCTTGCGCGAGTACGACGAGCGCAAGGCCCATCCCGAGCCCACCATCCCCCATGACGAGGTAAAGCGACTCTTAGGCTTCTGAGTGGTCATTGAGTGGGACCCACGCGCGGTCAAAGAGCTGCGCAAGCTTGAACGGGACATTCAGCGGGCCATCGTCGAGGCGGTTGAGCGCCTCGCCGTGAACCCAAGGCCCTCGGGTTGTAAGAAGCTTGTCGGCCGCGATGGCTGGCGTCTGCGCGTGCGGGACTACCGCGTGCTCTACGACGTTTATGACGACCGGCTCGTCGTGATCGTCGTGCAAGTGGGGCACCGGCGGGACATCTACGATCGTTAACGAGGCTCCTCGGCGGGGTGCCCACCGCACCCGCACAAGCCCTGCTCAGGACGCGGCCCCGCTCAGACCGATCGTCGCACCCGGTCATTCTTGTGCTACTTTGGGCGTAACTCTCTTCTGAGTCACGCCGATGCCGAGCTTGATCCCCGTCGCCCTGTACAGCCTCCTCGGGGTCGCCCAGGCCGCGTTTCCTTGTGACGGCGCGGGGGCGGACGGGGACATCTTCTGGGCGGGTGTGCTGCACGACAGCTTCGACAAGAGCTATCGGGAGCCCTTCGGGGCGGCGCCGGCGGGGGGCGGCGTCGTGGAGCTGCGCCTTCGGGTCTGCCGCCGCGACGTGAACCTCGTGCGGCTGCGGGTGTGGGACGCCAAGGCCCGCAAAGAGAGCTGGATCAACCTGCGGCTCGTCGCCGGGTTCATCGACCCCGACCTCGGCGCCGTGGAGTACTGGATCGGCGAGGTGCCGCTCCCGTCGAGCCCGACGATCCTCTACTACTTCTTCGAGCTCCAAGACGGCGCGGACACGGACTACTACGTCGATGACGAGCCCGTGTTCTACGGCGGCGGCCCTGGCGAGATGTCCGACGGGTACGACGACACGCGCTCGTTTCAGGTGAGCGTCTACGACCCCACCTTCGACGTGCCGGACTGGCTCGGCGAGTCCGTGGTCTACCAGATCTTCCCCGACCGCTTCCGCGACGGCGACGCCACGAACAACCCCGTCGACGGCGCGGGCTGGGCCTATGGCGGCATCCCCAACACCGCGTTGGCCTGGGGCGAGACGCCCGCCGGGGACTGCGCCGGGGCCGACCAGCTCCGCGCCCAGTGTTTCGCCGGGGGCGACCTCCAGGGCGTCATCGACGAGCTCGACGGCCTCGCGGAGCTGGGCGTCACCGCGCTCTACCTCAACCCCATCTTCACCGCCCACACGAACCACCGCTACGACACCGTGGACTGGTTCCAGATCGACGAGGAGCTCGGCGACCTCAGCACCTTCACCACGCTCATCGCCGAGGCCGACACGCGCGGGGTGCGGGTGATCCTCGACGGCGTGTTTAACCACGGCTCCGCCGACTCCCCGAGCTTCGACCTGTACTCCCGCTGGGACGCCTCCGGCGCGCTCACGAGCCCGTCCGGCGCCGGGGTCAACGACGGCTCTGGCGCCTGTGAGGCCACGACCGCGCCCACCCGAGACTGGTACTTCTTCCCCGCCATCGACAAGGCCGCCGTCGACGCCTCCGGCGCCAAGGTGCGCTGCGGCGGCGTGACCTATGAGGCCTGGGGGACGTACTTTCACATCCCCAAGCTCAACCCCGAGGCCGCCGGGGTCCAGGACCTGTTCTACGCCAAGGGCACGGCGTCCGTCGCGCCGTACTGGGTGAGCCTGGGCGCGGCGGGCTGGCGCCTCGACGTGGGCAGCGAGATCGACCCCGGCCTCACCGACCCGGACAACAACACCTTCTGGGAGGACACCCGCGCCGCCGTGCGCGCCGTAAGCCCCGACGCCGTGCTCATCGGCGAGGAGTGGGACGACGACAGCCAGCTCCTTCTGGGCGGCGAGTACGACAGCCTGATGAACTACCGCTTCCGGGCGGCGGTCCTGGACTGGGCCTTTGACGGCTGCGCCGGGGACGGCTGCACGAGCGGGTCGAGCTTCGCCGACGACGACAGCCAGGCCTGGCGCGAGAGCGGCGAGATCGACGCCATCACCGAGACCCAGCTCTGGCTGCGGCTCAACGCCATCCGCGAGGACTACCCCCGGGAGGCCCACGACGCGATGTTGAACCTCTTGGGCAGCCACGACACGGCCCGGGCGCTGTGGCTGCTCCAGAAGGTCTCCAACGACGACGTGGCCCTCGCCGAGCAGAAGCTCCGCTTGTTGAGCCTGCTCCAGTACACCTGGCCCGGCGCGCCGATGACCTTCTATGGCGACGAGGTCGGCGTAGACGCCCCGAGCCTCTGGGACGGCGCCGTGTGGCGCGACGACCCCACCACCCGCGCCACCTACCCCTGGGCCGACCTCGGCCTCTCCCCCGACACCAGCCTGCGCGACCACTACGTCACCTTAGGCGCCGCCCGCGCCCGCTCCGAGGCCCTGCGCCGGGGCGACGTGCGCCTCCTGCTCGCCGATGACACCACCCGGGTCTTCGCCTTCGCCCGGCAGACCGAGGCCGAGACCGCCGTGATCGTGCTCAACCGCGGAGCGGCGGCGCAGACCCTCACCCTCGACGTCGCCGACCTCTACGCCGATGGCCAGGTCGTGCAGGACGCGCTCACCGGGGCGCTCCTCACCGTGATCGGCCGCGACCTCACCGTCACCGTGGCGGCGCTCGGCGGGCTCGTGCTCCTGCCGCCCGAGGGTGAAGACACCGGCGACGACACCGAGACCCCCGACGACACCGACCCCGCTGGAGACTCCGACGACGCCGACGACTCCGACGCCCCGAGCGACTCCGCCCAGGAGACCGGCCTCGACGACACCGGCGAAGGCAAGGTCACCTACCCCTTGGGCTGCGCCTGCGACGGCGGGGCCAGCGGCGGCGCTCCCCCGACGATGGCTTGGCTTGGCCTGCTCTTCGCGCTGATCTTCGCCCGGCGCGGCGCAACCTCCTCCGCGCGGCGTCCTCACTCCGCGCGACCTCCCCTGCCTCTTGGAGACCCTCGATGAAGCGCACCGCGCGCAACGTGCTCGGCGGGCCCTTAGCGACCTGCTCCACGAACCCCATGACCGGCTTCTGGCGCGACGGCTGCTGTCAGACCGGCGATGAAGACCTCGGCATCCACACGATCTGCGCCCGGGTGACCGCCGAGTTCTTGATCTTCTCCCGCCGCCGGGGCAACGACCTCAGCACCCCGGCGCCCCAGCACGGCTTCCCCGGCCTCAAGCCCGGCGACCAGTGGTGCCTCTGCGCGACCCGCTGGCGAGAGGCCTACGAGGCGGGCTGCGCGCCGGACGTGGTCCTGGAGGCCACCCACGAGGCGGCCATCGAGATCGTGCCCATCGAGGCCCTGCTGCGCCACGCCACCCAGGTCGAGGCGCTGGCTTAGCCGCGCGGCGGATCAGGGCGCCGTGTCGTCTCCGGTGATCGCCCGAACCGGGGTGAACGACCAGGGCACGCTGAGCGCGGTCTCGCCGTCCGCGCCGAAGCTCAAGGTGCCGCTCACCTCGGTGTCACGCTCCCCGGCGGCGTACCCGCAGACCGAGACCGTGACCCGGTAGGTCGAGCCCGGCGCGAGGTCGCCGAAGCTCAGGGGGCCCTCGGCCTCAAAGCCGTCGAGGCAGAGGCGCTCGCCGTCGTAGCCAAACGGCGCCGAGAGCGCGATCGTGGCGTCGCTGGTGTTCGTGAGGTCCAGCGCCGTGGGCACGCAGCCGCCCTCGTCGGGGTCGCAGTTCAGCGGTGGGCCCTGAAAGTCGACGGATCCGAAGTCCAGAGACGCCGGGCTGGCCTCGATGGGGCCGCCGCCGCCGCCGTCTTTGCAGGCGGCGGGGATCAGCAGGGCGACGAGAGAGACGGCGTAGGGGAACCGAGGCATGGGCGCTCCGAGCGTTGGCGCCACGCGGCGCTGGCGCAGAGACGGTACACCAGGTCGGCCCGTCGCCGCAGCATGTCGTCCCAGGTGGTGCGTCGCTCGGCCCGTCGCACACGCCAGAGCTCCAAGGTGAGCCGCCGCCGCAGGGCGTCTACGGACGGCGCGGCGGGGAGCACGATCGGGGCGAAGGCGCGCCAAGACTCATCGGCGAGGCGGTAGACCCGGGCGACGACGAACCGCACCGGGCAGGGCGTGAGGAAGGCCAGCTTCGCCTGGACCGGGCCCGTGGGCACCCGGCGGGGGGCGATCTCCAAGAGCGGCGTCCAGCGGTCGCCCTCGACAGACCACAAGGTCGGCGGGGCGAGCTGGATGTTGCGCAAGGCGGCGCGATCGTCCACCGACGGCGGCGGCTCTAGGTTGGACCAGCGGGCGACGGCGGTGCCGCCCTCGTCCATGCAGGGGATAAACGCGGCCAAGGCCGCCGCGTACCGCCGGACCTCCCGCGAGATCGGCTCATCCGCCCAGGGGCCGAGCACCCGGTCGGCGCCGATCATCACCAAGTCCGGGGAGTAGTCCTCAGCGAGCTCGGCGAGCAGGCGCTCGGGGAGCGGGTGAGGCGCGGGCAAGGCCGGGCGTTTGTCGAAATGAACCCGGTAGGTGAGCCCCAGGGCCTCGGCCATCTGGCGCAGGGCGGCGTCATCGTGGGGCAGACGCCCGGCGACGACCTCAAAATAACGCCGCAAGAAGCGGTCATCCAAGGAGTTGAAGTCGGCCTGGGGGAGCTTACCGCCGAGCAGGCGATAGTTCGCCTCGCCCGAGGGCGCGTCGTTCACCCAGTCCTGACCGCCGAACTCGTCGGCGGCGCCCACCACGAGGGGCCAGGCGTCCGCGGGGACCGAGATCATCAGGCGCCAGCGCGCAGGCGCGTGACCGCCGCCTCATGGGCCGCGAGCACCGAGGCGCGAAGGTCGGGCGGGCCCTCGATGTTCACCGAGCCGCCGTAGCCGAGGATCCAGGTGACGAGCTCTTGGGTGATCGCCACGCGCATCTGGAGCCGCGCCGTGCCGTCGGGCAGGCGCGAGAGGTGGGCGCTGTGGTGCCAGCGGCGCTCCATCACGAAGGGCGCGGCGATGGCGTCGAACACCAAGGACACCTCGGCCAAGGGCCCGCCGATGATGCCGAAGGCCGAGGAGACGACGGCCTTGGGGTCGAAGTCAGCGGGCAGGACGAACTTGTCGTGGCGCACCCGATCAAAGCGCGTGAAGCGCTCGACGGCGAAGGTCTTCACCCGGCCATCGCGGCGATCTTTGGCGAAGAGGTAGAGGCCCTGGCGGTAGGTGGCGAGGGTCCAGGGCTCCAGGTCGTAGTCGCGGGCGCTGCCGTCGGCCTTGACGTAGGTGGCGGTGACGGGGTTCTCGTAGAGCAAGGCGGTGATCAGGTCGTCGATGAGCTCGCCGACCTCGCGGTAGTCTTTGGCGTGCTCGGGGACGGCCATGAACTTGCGGTCGAGGTCCTTCGCGAGATCGGCGTGGGCCCGGGGGATCGCGGGCTCCAGGCGCTCGATGGCGCCTTGGAGATCCTCAGCGAACTGCGTGCCCTCCAAGAACGTGAACAGCGTGCGGCCGAAGTGCAGCGAGAGCACCTCGGGCAGGCTGAGCTGCACGCCGGAGCGGCGGTAGTTGGGATCGAGGGAGATGGTGCGGGAATCCCCCATGCCGGTGTCGATCAGCGGCATCTCCATCTCGCGGAGATCGGCGAGGTACCGGCGGAGCGTGCGCGCGTCTACGTCGAAGCGCTCCATGAACTCCGCGGAGCGCACGCCGCCCCGGCGGTTCATGAGCTCCACCATCTTGACCAGCTTCTGAGCCTTGTTCAACGACTTCATGCTTTCTCTCCCGGCGCCGCTGAGGGGGACCGCCTCGATCCTGCGGACTTTTTTTGGCCTAGCCAGAGGTGATGATGTGGGGGTGAGGTGCCTCTGCGCTGAGGGCTCAACGGAGTGTGAAGGTCGCTCCGGGGTTTTTGAGCCTCAACGCAGCCTCGTCATCGATCTGGAAGTTGTGCTTCATCTGAACACGAGATCATGCTAACATGAACAAGTGTTCAGTGTTCTACGCTCCGCTTAAATTCACATCCGCTCCACGCTCCCGAGGCACGCTATGCTGAACGCTCTGACCCTCGACCTGCTGTTCACTCTCGCCGCCAGCGGCGCGCTCTTGGGCCTCTGGGTGAGCGCCGCGCTCGTCCTCCCATGGACCGCTGTTGAGCTGATGGATGTGGAGACCTCACTGCGTGGACTTGGCTACTTTCTTACGTCAGATCATGCGGGTATGCCAGCCTCGGCGCGTGAACAACACGCCAGATCGGCCCGCGCTCGGTGAGCCCCGCACCTTCGCGGAGGCGGCATGATCCGCGAGATCGCCGCCTCGCGACGCCTGGTCACCCAGCTCGTCGCGTCTCGCGCCCGGGTGAGCGGCGCCCGCTCTTTGGCGGTGCACCCCTCGGGTCGTGAGCTGGTCGCGCTCACCCTCGACCCACGCGGCCGCCCCAGCGCCGCCTTGGTGAGCCGTCGTGGGCCCGGGGAGCACGGCCCGGAGTGGCCCGCCTGGCCGATTCACCCCGACGCCTACGAGAGCGAGCAGGCCACCGTCGCCTGCGGCCCCGAGGGCGACATCCACCTCGCCTGGCTGGCCCGATCCGGCGCCAAGGGCTCGCGCTGGCTCTTGTACACCCGCTCCGAGGACCTCGGCGCGTCTTGGACGGCCCCCAGCCTCTTGCACGACCCGCGCCGCGACGGCGACGCCAGCGAGCCCCAGCTCAGCGTAGACGCCCAAGGCCGCGCCCACCTCGTCTGGAGCGCCGCCCGCCACGGTGAGACCCCGGGCCGGGTGTGGTACGCCACCGCCGAGGCGCGCGGGGCGATGAGCGCGCCCCTCGCCGTGAACAGCCGGGGCGACGCCCGCCTCGCCCGGGCCTCGATGATGCACGCCGCGCCCGGGGTCACCGCCGTGGCCTGGATCGACGAGCGCTTCTTGAGCCCCCGCGCCCGGGGCGGAGACGTCGTCGTCGGCGTCTTCGACGAGCCCGGCGCCCTCCCGCGTGAACAACGGCTGACCTACTCCGGGGACGCCGTCGCCGCGAGCGTGCTCGTCGATCGGGGCGGCGTGCTGCACGCCACCTGGGCCACGGCCCGGGGGCAGGTCTGTTATGCCCAGTCCACCCAAGGCGGGCAGACTTGGCATGACGGCGCGGGCGCGGGCATGGCCCTGGAGATTCAGCCCACACGCGGCGCCACGCCCACCCTCGGCCTCGGCCTGCACCCGTTCCGTGAGGTGATCTGGCTCGTCTGGTCGGTGGAGGACGCCGAGCGTTACTCCGGCGAGCCCGACGGCGGCCTCGTGTTCTTGGTGAGCCCCAACACCGGCGCGGAGTGGTTTGAGGTCGCGCGGATCAAGCGGCGCTTTCGGGGCGCGGTGCTCAGCGATCTCTGCGCCGTCGAGGGCGCCGACCTCCGCCCCCGGCTGTGCTGGTCGTCGAGCGGCGCGGGCTCTGAAGATCAGGTCTGGTTCGCTGAAGAGGAGCGCTGAGCGCGCTCAGGGCGTGGCCTTCGCCTCGGCGATCTCGGCCTTCGCCCCCCGGCGCGCGGTGACCACGAGCACCTCATCGCCGCGCCGGGCGAGGCCCGTCACCACAAAATCGACGCCGCCGGGCAAGGCCCGCACCCAGTAGCGCCCCTTCGTCCCCGCCTCTCGGCCCATGTAGATCGCGCCGCACTCGCCGAGGCCCTCGGTGCTGGTGATGAGCGCCTCCCAGGCGAACTTCTCGTCGCCGCAGTCCTCCGGCGCCCGGCCGTTGCGGGACTCCAGGGTGAGGATCAGCTCCCGCAAGAAGTTGACCTCGGACTTCACCAGCCGGAGGTCAGCCTCACGGCGCTGCACCATCGCCCCGGCGAACAGCCCGATGGTGATGACGAGGAGCACGGCGACGAAGGCGTTGAGGCGGCGCGGAGACATGGCGCCTATTCTGGGCCCGGCCAGGCGCCCTGGCAAGGGGGTCGGCCGATCCGCTCAGGCCACGCGCCCGGGGGCGACGGTGAGCTGGGTGACCACGACGTCGTCGGGGCGATCGGGGTGGAAGAAGCGCAGCTCGTGCTCGATGGTGAGCCCGGCCTCGGAGAAGGTCGGCGGCCCGAAGGGGGAGAGGGTGAGGGGGGCGGGGCCTTGGCCTTCGGCGAGGAGCTGCTCCTTCTCTTCGACTCGGGTGCCGGTGAACGTGCTGCGCGACGAGGTGCGGCCCTTGAAGCTGTTCTCGCTGCGCTCGACGAGCACATGGCGCCAGCTTGGGCGATCTTGGGGCGCGGGCACGGAGAGCCGCGCGCCGCAGAGGACGACGTCTTGGGCGAGCTTGGGGCCTCGGGCCAAGGCCCGCCAGCGGCGCAGCACCGGCCAGATGACCCAAGAGAGGAACATCCCGGCGACGACGAGGGGCAAGAGGGCGCCGAGGCGCACCCCGATCGACAGCCCGGGGACGACGAGCCCGAAGACGGCCAGCGCCGCGCAGAACAGGACGACGAGGCCGGGCACTACCAGGCCCATGGCCTCTTTGGCGCGGCGTTTGGCCCGGGCGAGCTGCGTCGATCGTGACGCCGCGACGCAGTCCTCGACGCGCCGAACCGGCGGATGCACGTCGAGCGCCACCCGCGCCGCGGGCTCCCCGCCGACCTCCCGGGCGGTGACCGACCAGCGCAGCGCGAGCTGGGCCCCGTCGAAGGTGAAGGCGTCGTCTGGCAGGCGCAGCCCGGGGATCGTGGCCTCCCCCGCCTCGCCCGGGGTGACGGTGACCTCGCCGAGCGTCTCCCGGCGCACCTCGACGCGCTCGTCGCGGATCAAGAGGCGCTCCAAGGCGACGACGACGCCACGACCCGAGGGCGCGCCGTCCCGAACGA
>JBEAVX010000535.1:0-4111 GCA_041160755.1 Pseudomonadota bacterium | reverse complement strand
CAAGGCCGCCGCATCGGCGTCTGGGGCCTCGCGTTTAAGCCCCAGACCGACGACATGCGCGAGTCCCCGTCGTTGGTCATCATCGAGCAGCTCCTCGCCGCCGGCGCGGAGATCGTCGTGTACGACCCCGAGGCGATGCACGAGGCCAAACGATCCTTGGGGGATCGTGTCACCTACGCCACGACGGCGCTGGAGGCGATCCAAGGCGCTGACGCCTTGGTGCTGGTGACCGAGTGGAACGAGTTCCGCGCGCCCGACTGGGACGCCGTGGCCGGGGCGCTTCGCGGCCGCGACGTGTTCGATGGACGCAACATCTGGGAGCCAGAGGTGGTCGAGGGCCACGGGCTCCGCTACACGGGGATTGGGCGTCCGCGCCCCTCGAATCCCTGACCCCGCGCCGCCGCGCGCCGAGGACTCATGAGCCATCCTGTCGCGCTCATCCGCAACTTCGCGATCATCGCCCACATCGACCACGGCAAGTCCACGCTCGCCGACCGCCTCATCGAGCGCACGGGCGCGTTGACCGCCCGAGAGATGAAGGCGCAGGTCCTCGACAAGATGGACATCGAGCGTGAGCGTGGCATCACGATCAAGGCCCAGACCTGCGTGCTGCCCTACGTCGCGAAGGACGGCACGCTCTACGCCCTGAACCTCATCGACACCCCAGGGCACGTCGATTTTGGCTACGAGGTGAGCCGCTCGCTCTCGGCCTGTGAGGGCGTGCTGCTCGTCGTCGACGCCACCCAAGGCGTCGAGGCGCAGACCTTGGCGAACGTCTACCTCGCCTTGGAGCACAACCTCGAGATCATCCCGGTCATCAACAAGGTCGATCTCCCGAGCTCCAACCCCGAGCGGGTGCTGGAGCAGCTTGAGAGCGGCATCGGCCTGGACATCACCCACACCTGCATGGTCTCCGCCAAGACCGGCGTGGGCATCGACGAGCTTCTGGAGACGATCATCGCGAAGATCCCGCCGCCGGTCGGGCTTCGGGACGCGCCGCTGCAGGCCTTGGTCATCGACTCCTGGTTTGACACCTACGTCGGCGTCATCGTGCTCGTGCGGGTGAAGGCTGGGCGCATCGCGAAGGGCGATCGTATCAAGCTCATGGCGACGGGCGCGGTGCATGAGTGTACGCAGCTCGGCGTCTTCGCCCCTGAAGGCCGCCCTCGGGACGAGCTCTGCGCAGGCGAGGTGGGCTTCATCGTCGCCAACATCAAGTCCTTGGCCGACGCGCGGGTGGGCGACACGGTCACGACCTTCCGCAACCCCGCCACCGAGGCGCTCGCGGGCTTCAAGGAGTCCAAGCCGATGGTCTTCGCGGGGATCTACCCCACGGAGTCCGCGGACTACGCGAACCTGCGCGACGCCTTAGAGAAGCTCTCGCTGAACGACTCGTCGTTCTCTTGGGAGCCCGAGACCTCCGACGCGCTGGGCTTTGGCTTCCGCCTGGGCTTCTTGGGCCTGCTGCACATGGAGATCGTGCAAGAGCGCCTGGAGCGAGAGTACAACCTCGACCTCATCGTCACCGCGCCGTCGGTGGTCTACAAGATCACGACGAAGAAGGGCAAAGACGTCGAGATTCATTCGCCCTCACAGCTCCCGCCCATCGCCGAGGTCGACACCATCCGCGAGCCCATCGCGAAGGTGGTCATCCACAGCCCGGACGAGTTCTTGGGCGGCGTGATGAAGCTCTGCCAGGACCGCCGCGGCGTGCAGATGGCCTTTGAGGTGCCGAGCCCCGGCCGCAGCATCCTCACCTACGAGATCCCCTACGCCGAGGTCGTCTTCGACTTCTTCGACAAGCTCAAGAGCCTCAGCCGGGGCTACGCCTCGATGGACTACGAGGTGCTGCGCTGGGAAGAGGGTGATCTGGTGAAGCTCGACGTCTTGCTCAACGGCGATCCCGTGGACGCGCTCTCGACGATCTGCCACCGCGCCGTGAGCCTCCGCACCGGTCAGATGTTGACGAGCAAGCTCAAGGATCACATCCCCCGGCAGATGTTCGACGTGGCGATTCAGGCCGCCATCGGCGCCAAGGTCATCGCCCGCACCAACGTGAAGGCCATGCGCAAAGACGTCACCGCGAAGTGTTACGGCGGCGACATCTCCCGCAAACGGAAGCTCCTCGACCGCCAGAAGGAAGGAAAGAAGCGCATGAAGTCCGTAGGCGCGGTGGAGATCCCCCAGAAGGCCTTCTTGGCGGTGCTCAGCCTAGAGGACTAACGGGGTGGACTAAGGCCACCCAAGCCCCCGTGATCGCCGGTTGTTTGGTACACTCCTGACTCCCGACCTGGTAAAGGAGTGCCTGGTGATGCGGCTGCGATCCGGAAAGATCGACGTGGTCAAGATCCTCATGGTGATGACCGTGGTCGGCGGAGGCTTCTACGTCGCCGTCATCACGCCCCACTACTGGATCAAGTACAAGATGGACGAGATCGTGCAGGTCTCGCTCTTGGAGTGGCGGGATCGGTCCCAGGCGAAGGCCCAGGAGCGGCTCCTTCATGAGCTCGACAAGCAGGAGATCCCCACCTACATCATCCCCAAGGACTGCACGATCTACGAGGAGAAAGGCGAGAAGCACGCCCGCTGTGAGTGGGCGGTCAACGTCGTGTTCCCCGTGGTCAACCAGGTGCAGCACCTGGAGTTCGCCTCTCACAAGTTCTTAGACGCCCAAGGGCTCTTAGAGACCTTGGAGTGAGCCGCCCATAACGGGGCGCGCTCAGCGCAGGCGCCGACCTGATCGGGCCGCGCTGTGCCGTGCTACTCTAATTCTTCAATGTTAGTTGGCGGCGGTCGGGTCGGCTGCCTGCCGCCGTGAGCGGTCTTGGCCCCTCTGGGCCTCCATCATCGACCTCTCTCTCGACACCTCCGTATTCATCAGAAGGCACCTCTTATGCAGCGAAGTCTCATGACCCCCGAAGGACATCGGCGTCTTGTAGAGGAGCTCCAGCACTCCAAGTCGGTCCTTCGGCCCAAGGTTGTGCAAGACATCGCCGAGGCCCGGGCCCACGGCGACATCTCGGAGAACTCCGAGTACGAGGACGCCAAGGAGCGTCAGGCGCTGTTGGAGGGTCGCATTCGTCAGGTCGAGACGGCGCTGGCCACCTGTGAGGTCATCGACATCGCCTCGGTGCCCTACAAGGACCTGGTCGTCTTTGGCGCCACGGTGGAGATGGAGAGCATCGACAGTGGCGAGGCGTTCCGGTACACCATCGTCGGCGACCTCGAGTCCGACGTGAAGTCCGGCAAGATCAGCTACACCTCTCCCATCGGCCGGGCCATGATCGGCAAGAGCATCGGCGATGAGGTGAAGGTCGAGACGCCGAGCGGGCGCCGCGAGTTTGAGATCACCAACATCCAGTACCGCTAGAGGGCCAAATGTCCGAGCTTCCCCAGCCCGAGGTGGGCGAGGGGGCGTCGGCTCCGCGTGCGCCCCGCCGCGCTCGCGCCGCCCGCGCTCCTGCTTTGCTGGACGCGGTGTGCCGCGCCATCCGGTTTGGCCTTCGTGACGACGGAGAGCACCTCTGGGCGACGCCTTGGCTCGGGCGGTCCTGCGCCGCGCTGCTCACGACGGCCTTGGCGGAGGCCCCCGAAGGCCTCTCTTTGGAGCGTCTCGCCGAGGCGCGTGACGTGTTGGCCGAGGCCGACAACCTCCCGTACCTGCTGCGGGTCAGCCCGATGCGCGACGCCTTGGGCGTGGTGTTAGAGGCGGCCCTGACCCTGGCGAACGACACGACGCTGCACCCTACGGCGGAGCTGATCGTGCTCGCCGGGGAGCCCAGCGAGGCGGAGCCGCGCCCTGATCGGCCTGAAGGTGGCCGCGCCGAGAGCGTCCGGGCCGAGGGTGGACGTGAGCCCCGGGAGCAGGTCGCCAAAGAGCAGGGCGGCAAAGAGTCTCCCCGGGGCCGAGACGAGCGTGGTCGTGGTGAGGATCGTGCTCGTGGAGAAGAGCGCGGTCGTGGCCGAGGCCGGGAGCCCAAGCCGGTCAAGGAGCCCGAGGCCCCGCCGCCGCCGCCGCCGACCCCGCGGGCGTCGCTGGGCGATCCAGAGCACACCGGCCTGCCGGTCACGGCGCTCTGCCCCGTGCGCCCCGAGGTCGTCGAGGCGCTGG
>JBEAVX010000723.1:0-2810 GCA_041160755.1 Pseudomonadota bacterium | reverse complement strand
CCCCAGGACAGTCGCCCCCACCGCCCCGACCTCTCGGAGCGGGCTGAAGGAGTCAAGATGGGCATTCGCTGGATCGCGAGGAGCCTGGCCGTCGCCGCTGTCGTGAGCATCGCCCTGCTGGCGCCGCCGCTGTTTGGCCAGGATGGCGCGCCCGAGCTCTCCGCTGTCACCGTGTCGTCTACGGACGGGTCAACCGTCGTCCAGATCCGCACCCAAGGATCCCTCGACGCCGCCGTCATCAGCGACTTCTCGACGGCCTCGCCGCCGACGGTCGTGATCGACATGATGGGCGTAGACGCCGGAGACGTGGGCTCGGTCGTGGGTGGGGCCTCCACCCTCGTCGAGAGCGTCGAGGTCAAGCAGCTCGCCGACGGATCGGTCACGACCGTGCGGGTGCTGCTGCGCGAGCAGGCGTCCTACAGCCTCGTCAAGCGCGGCGACGGCGTCGAGCTTCGGCTCAAGGCCGGCGCCATGAGCGACGATCCCCTCGCGGCGGCGCTCGCCGGGACCGGCGGCGGCAGCGCGGGCGGCGTCGACTCCTTGGGTCTCGACGACCAGGCGAACCGTGGCCTCGCCGCGGGCGCGGTCTCGGGCCCGAGCGCCGTCGGCGGCCTGTCGATGTCGTCGCTGGACTTCGAGAACAAGGACACCGTCTCCCGCGTGGTCATCGGCACCACGGCGGCGGTGGACTTCACCTCCAGCCAGCCCGAGCCCAACCTCATCGTCGTGGACCTCCCCGGCGCCACCTTGCCGACGTCTCTGGAGCGGGTGCTCGACGCGAGCTCGTTCATCTCGCCGGTGCGCATGGTGCGCGCCTACCGCACCCGGGACGGCGTGCGGGTGGCGATCAGCCTGCGCCGCACGACGGACTGGAAGGTCGTCGCGGGCCCCGACAACCTGCTCTACGTCGATCTCGCCGTGCCCGCCGACATGCAGCAGGACCGCGCCACGGCCAAGCAGGGCTTCTCCACCGTGGCCCCCGGCGGCGACGACGGCGGCGGCCTCAAGGGCGCCTACACCTCGGAGACGCTCATCGGCGAGTCCGGGCGCACCTCGGATCCCCAGTCCGCCTTCGGCGCGGGCCGCGGCTCCGGCGACCCGGCGTCGATCATGGGCGGCACCGGCGTGTTCATGTCCGAGTCCGGGGGCGCGTCTACGGCGGGCTTCACCGGCCAGCGCATCAACATCGACCTGGTGGACGCCGACATCCACTCGGTCTTCCGGCTCATCTCCCACGTCAGCCGCCTGAACATCGTCGCGGGCGACGACGTGAAGGGCTCGGTGACCGTGCGGCTAGAGGACGTGCCTTGGGATCAGGCCCTCGCGGCGATCTTGCAGGCCAAGGGCTTAGGCGCCCAGCGCTTCGGCAACATCGTGCGCATCGCGCCGATCGAGATCATCAAGGCCGAGCAGCAGGCCGCGGTCGAGGCCCAGGCGTCCATCGAGCAGCTCACGCCGCTCAAGCTCTTGGTCGTGCCGCTGAACTACGCCCAGGCCGATGATCTCTCCAAGCAGGTCACCGAGCTGGTGTCGTCCCGGGGCAGCGTGCAGGTGGAGTCCCGCTCCAACCAGCTCATCATCCAAGAGACCGAGGAGCGCCTCGCCCAGATCCGCGAGCTGATTCGCCACCTCGACAAGCCGACGCCCCAGGTGCTCATCGAGGCGCGGGTGGTCGAGGCCAGCTCCAGCTTCTCCAAGCAGCTCGGCATCCAGTGGGGCGGTGAGCTGAACGCCTCGGGCACGACGGGCGCGGGCACGGGGCTGTTCTTCCCCAACTCCGTGGGCCTCTCCGGCGGCAAGGAGTTCGTGCAAGCGGGCAACGCGCGCAACATCTTCTTCACGCCCAACACCGACAACCTCGCCGTGGACCTGCCCTCGGCGGCGTCGTTCGGCTCCCTCGCGCTCAGCTTGGGCAGCCTCTCGGGCCTCATCAACATCGACGTGCGCCTGATGGCGATGGAGAGCGAAGGGTACGGTGAGGTGATCAGCTCGCCCAAGGTGCTCACCCTGGACAACGTCGCGGCGCAGATCACCCAAGGCGCGCGTATCCCGTTCCTCTCGACCTCAGCGGGCGGCACCCAGGTGCAGTTCATCACCGCGGCCTTGGAGATGAACGTCACCCCGCACATCACCTCGGACGGCAAGGTGTTCATGAAGCTGAGCATCACGAACAACCGCCCCGACTTCTCCCAGGCCGTGCAGGGCCAGCCCGCGATCCAGATCAAAGAGGCGAACGGCCAGTTCCTCATCGATGACGGCGACACCGTCGTCATCGGCGGCGTGTACACGAGCTCGGAGACCGTGAGCAACAACCGCGTGCCCCTGTTGCACCGCATCCCGCTCCTCGGCTACTTGTTCAAGAACTACTCCCGGACGGTCGAGAGAAACGAGATGCTCGTCTTTGTCACGCCACGCATCGTCAACCGCTCCCGCTGAGCCCAGCCGCCCAGCCACCTTGAGCGCCGCCTCGCGAGGGGTGGCGCTCATCGGCTTTATGGGCGCCGGGAAGTCCACCGTCGGCGCGATCTTGGCGCCGCGCCTCGGCCTGCCGCTCATCGACCTCGACGCCCGGATCGAGCGAGAGACCGGCTCCAGCGTGCCGAGCCTGTTCGCCGAGCGGGGAGAGGCCGGGTTTCGGGCGGTGGAGTCCAGGGCCCTCGCCGACGCGCTCCGCGAGGGCCCCTGCGTGCTCGCGTGTGGGGGCGGCGCGCCGATTCAGCCCGGCGCGATGGAGGCCTTGAGCGCCTGGGGCCTCGTCGTCTGGCTCCGCGCGCCGATGGACGTGCTGCGCGCGCGGGTCGGGGCAGGGG
>JBEAVX010000715.1:0-2955 GCA_041160755.1 Pseudomonadota bacterium | reverse complement strand
CCAGAGGACCGCTACCCCGACGCCGGGGCCCTCGCGCAGGAGCTCGGGCGCTGGTTTGAGGGGCGGCGGGTGCTCGCCTACCACTACTCGCCCTGGGAGCTGCTGCGCCGGGTGCTCCGCGCGTGGCGGGTGCCCGTGGCGGTCGGGGCCGTGGGCGCGGCGTTGCTCAGCGTGAGCGTGGCCGTGGGCTTCGCGCGCACTGAAGCCGCCCGAGCGCGGGCCGTCGTCGCTGAGGCCCAGGCGCTGGAGGCCTTGGACACCGCCGAGCGCCGCCTCGCCGCGCTCCAGGTCGAGCAGGCCCTCACCGCCGCCCAGCGGGGCCAGCGCGCCGAGGCCGAGACCCTGGCCGCCTTGGCCTTGACCGTCGCTGAAGATCCCCTCGCCCGGGGCGTGCTCGCCGGGTTTGGCCGCGCGCCGCGACCGGCCCGCCTCGCCGTCGAGGACGCGCCGACCTGCCTCTGGCGCCAGCTCCGCGACGACGGCGGGGCGCTGCTGTGCGGCGAGGACAAGGGCACCTCGCTGTGGACCTTGAGCCCCCTCACGCGGCTGTGGCGCAGCGACGCGGTGGGCGTCGGCGGCGTGCTCTCGGCGGGGGGCGCGCTGCTGTGGGACATGAACCACGCCCTCACGATCTTGGACCTGCGCGACGGCGCGCGGCTCCGGCATCAGCCGCTCCTGAGCATGGGCCAGCGCCCGACGAGCGGCCCGCGCCACCTGCTCCACCCCGACGGGCGGCTGTGGCCTGATGACGTGCCGGACGGCGCCGAAGGCCTGTGCCCGGCGGGGGTGCAGGCGGCGACGATGTCTGAAGACGGCGCCCGGGTGGCCCTGGTGTGCCGAGGGGGCGTCGTCGCCGTGGGCCCGCCCGCCGGGCCGATGCGCGCCTTGGGCACCTCACTGGGCGAGCGCCTCGGCGCCACGGCCCTGGGGTTCACCCCCGACGGCGGGGCGTTGATCATCGGCGGCGAAGGCGGCGTCCTGCGGGCGCTAGACCTCCAGACCGGCCTGGAGCGCCAGCACATCCAGACGTCGCTGGGGGCCATCCGGCGCCTGCAGATCGCCCACGACGGCGCCCTGGTGGCGGCCTTGGGCGTGCGCGGCGGGGTCGGCCTGTGGAGCTTGACCTCGGGGGCCTGGCTCGGCGAGCTGCCCGCGCCACGCGACGCCGACGTGGCCTTGCTCGACGGCGCCGCCTTGGTCGCCGGGGACACGCTCACGCGCTGGTCGTTGAGCGGCCTGGAGCGGCCGATCCGGGTGTTGGCGTCGGCGGGCCTGAGCGAGCTGGGGCTCTCCCCGGACGGCGCGGCCTTGGCCTTGGCCCAAGGAGACGGCCAGGTGCGGATCGTGGACCTCAACGACGGGCGCTCGTTGGGGGTGCTCCGGGCAGGGCGAGGCGTGGTGAAGGGCGTGGTGTTCCGCCCTGGCGCGCTGTGGGCGAGCGTGATGGACGGCGCCGGGCTCGTGGGCTGGTCGTGGCCCGGCCTCGCCGCCTTGCCGACCCCGCCGGGCAGCCGCGCGCTGCGGCGCCTCATCCGGTCGGCCTCGGGGGCGCTGGTGGGCGTGGACTTCGGCAGCCGCCTCTTCGCCTGGGGCGCCTTGAACGAGGAGCCCCAGGTACGCGATGTGGGCGGGCCCTACCTCGACCTGGAGCAAGGCCCCGGCGGCGCGATCACCCTGAGCGCCACGGGTGAGGCGCGGTGGGTGCCCGAACAAGGCGCGGCCCGACGGATCGCCCAGCTCGACGGGGCCTTCGCCGTGGCGATCAGCGCGGCGGCCTGGGCCTGGGCGGGCGACGACGGGGTGACGGTGCAGGCCCTCGACGGCGCGTGGCGTCGCGCCTTGTCGGCCCCTGGCGCGCGCCTGCGCGACCTCACGTTCTCGCCCGATGGCTCGCTCCTCGCCGCGGCGGGCATCGACGGGCGCGCGCGGGTGTGGTCCGTTCAGGACGGCGTGCTGCTCGGCCTGCTCGCCGGGCACGAGGACCGCATCCCCGCCTTGGAGTTCACCCCCGACGGTCAGGCCCTGGTCACCGTGAGCTGGGACTACAGCGCGAGGCTGTGGTCCGTGCCCGTTCTGCGGCAAGATCGTGCCTCCCTCACCGCCGAGGTGCTCGCCGCCTGGCGAGACCCCTCCCTGGAGCCCCATGCGCGCGTCCGTCTGCCTTCGACTCCCTGACGGCTCCGTAGACCACCTCGCCCCCGGCGACATCATCGGCCGGGTGTGGACCGCCGCCCTGCGCCTGGACGACCCGCATGTCTCCGAGGCCCACGCGCTCGTGAGCCTACGCGGCCGCAGCCTGCGCCTGCTCGCCCTGCGCGGGCGCTTCCTCGTGGACGGCCAGGCGGCGTCGGAGACCGAGCTGCTCCCCGGCCAGCGCCTGCGGTTCTCCCCCGAGACCGAGCTGACCGTGCTCTCCGTGGAGCTGCCCGAGCAGGTCATGGGCATCGAAGGCGACGCCTTGCCGCCGCAGATCCTCGCGGGCACCTGCTCCTTGTCCTTGTGGCCCCACCCGCGCCTCTCGCCGGGATCTTTGGCCGACGCCGACGCGATCCTCTGGAGCACCGGCGACGGCTGGCGCCTGCGGATCCACGGCGAGCCCGCCCAGCCCTTCAACCCCGGCGACCGCTTCACCATCGGCACCCGCAGCTTCGCCGCCGTGGCGATGACCCTCTCCAGCGCCGGCCAAGACCGCACCCAACAAGGCGTAGACGCGCCGCTGCACCTCATCGGCCGCTACGACAGCGTACACATCCACCGCGCCGAGGGCCCGCCGCTCGTGCTCAGCGGCCAGGCCGCCCGCGTCGTCTCCGAGCTGATCAGCGTCGGCGCGCCCCTCTCCTGGGAGGCCCTCGCCCAGCCTTTGTGGCCCGAGCTCGACGACCGCGACGCCCTGCGCCGCCGCTGGGACATCTGCCTCGTGCGCCTGCGCGCCCGCCTACGCGACGCCGGGATCCG
>JBEAVX010000711.1:0-4327 GCA_041160755.1 Pseudomonadota bacterium | reverse complement strand
CTTCTGTGCTGCATCGGCGACGGCCTCATCCGCCACAGCTTTGGCGGCGATAGCATCGGCGACGGCCGCGTCTGCCACAGCTTTGGCCTCGATGGCCTCACGCTCCTTCTTCTCGGACGTTTTCGTCGCGATCTCGGCACGCTCTTGTTCTTGGGCCGCCAGATTTCGCTTACGCAGGGCATACCCAATCAGCCCCAACACCACGATCCCGACCACCACCGACACCATGAGCGCCCGGGCCGCCTGTCTCGCCTGGGCGGCGATTCGGGCGATCTCTGCGTCCCGCGCTGCCTGCTCACGTCGCACACGGTCGGCCTCAGCGGCCTCAGACGCCGCGATGAAGGCCAGCAGCTCGTCCGAGAGCTCCCCGGCGAAGCGCTGGCGAATCTCCGCCGCGGCGACGAGCTGGGCGCCTTGAAGCACGAAGTTTGGCTCTCGGACACGCTCGGCGGCGAGGTTTCGCAGCCAGTCCCGCGCGGCGCGGGCCTCGGCCCCTTCCGTCAGCCACTGGCCCAAGGTCGGCCAGCGCCGCACCAGCGCCTCATGGGCGATCTCGACCGTCGCCGGGTGACGCGGATCGCCCTCGTCACGAACCAAGAGCCGCGCGTTCACGAGCGCGTCGAGCACACGGGCGATGGCGGCCTCGTCCCGAAGCTCGCGGTGGAGGTGCGCCAGCGGAAGGCGCTGCCGCGTCGCGGTGGCGATCTCCCCTCGGTACACGACGAGCTCACACAGAAGCCGCCGGGCGAGGCGCTGCTCGGGCTCACCAAGGGCGTTGAGCACCGCGTCTGCGTGGCGGCTGAGCGCGCCATCGACACCGCCGATCTCCACCTCATACGCCCGCAACGTGAAGATTCGCCCTTCACGACGTTCCCAGAGCTGATCCATACAGTGCTGCACCAACGGCAGCGCGCCGGGCTCCTCGCCGATGTCCTCCAGCACCCGCTCGACGAGGCCGGGCTCAAACTGTAGGCCCACCACGGCGGCGGGTCGAACGATCGCCTCGCGCAGCTCGTCGGGCCGCAGGCGGCCGATGAACACCCGGTGGGCGTCATCATAAGCGTAGGAGTCGAGGCGCCTCCCGCCGGGCACGGCGATCTCCCCCAAACGGTCGAGGTAGTCCCCACGAATCGCGGCGATGCAGCGAACGCCATCGGCGAGGATCGCCCACAGTCGCGCCGCGAAAGCCGTCAGCTCGTCTCTCGGCGCGCCGTTGGTGAACAGCTCTTCAAGCTGGTCGATGACGAGGAGCCTGGGGCCAGCGCCGAGGTCCTCCGCCGCTTGGTTGAGCGTCGCGAGGGGGGTCGCGCCGGGGCGCATCGACTGTATCACGAGGCCGGGCCAGAGCTCCTCCAAGGCCGGGAGCACCCCGGCGTTGAGCAGGCTCGACTTGCCGACGCCGGAGGCGCCCGCGAGGAAGAGCAGGTCGGGCAGCTCCGGCGTCTTGACCAAGGCGTCCAGCTCACGGACGACCTCGTCGATGACGCGCTCGCAGCCAAAGTACAGCGTCCGATGGGCGCGGCGAAAAGGCAGCAGCCCTCGGTATGGGCGAATCAAGACCGGGCGCGTGTCGTGGCCATCCTCGGCGCGGGCGAGGAGCTGCAGCGCCGCCCAGTCCAGGCTCTTCCGCTGGACGAGGGCGCCCTGGGCGCTGAGGTGCGCGTCCTCAAGGCTGCCCAGGCGGCGCAGGAGGCCATCGTAGAGCGCCTCGGTGACGACCTGGGCGCCGTCGACGGTGACGGGGATTCGAAACGCCACCACCGTCGGCACCCCGAGGCGATGGGCGACCTGAGCGAGGCTCCCCAAGGGGCTCGCGACGCTGGACCAAGCGCCCGAGCCACAGGCGCAGAGCACGAGCTGCTGCAAGGCGCCGACGGCGGGGGCGAGCAGATCGCCAAGCGCCTGGGCGGTCACGACCTCCTCGTCGTGCCCAAGGGCGTCATGGAGCACCAGCCCGCCGTCCGCCCCCGCCCGGCCGTGGCAGAGGATGTGAACGATGCTCGGCTGGGACTCCAGGGCGCGCTGGAGGGTCGTCGGGTTGGCGCGCGGCAAGACCTCAACGTTGAGGGGCGCCAAGCCGTCCAAGGACGCCACGGCCTCGCGAATCGTGCGCTCCTGTTCGCTCCACGGCACCGGGGCGGCCGCGTCGGACCACACGAACAGGAGCTTGCCGCCGACCGGACGCTTGGGGTGGCGCTGGGTGGCGGTCGCGGGCCAGGCGTACCGCACGAGCACGTCGGGCAGCTCCGCCAGACGCGCGCCCGAGGAGCGCAGCGGCACGAGCTCCCAAGGCAGGGTGTACAGCTCCGCCGCCGCCGAGAGGAAGTCGACGATCACCCGCCGACCCTTGGCGCGCGCCCGGCCGATGGCCTCATCGTGGCGCTCCCAGGCCACGAGCTGCAGGATCTTGCGCAGCCGCTCCCCCAGGCGCTCGACGACCTCCTGCGGGGTGCGTGGACGAGAGAGCGCGTAGAGATCCTCGGCGAGCGCCTGATCCCAGACCAGCTCAAAGCCGTGGTAGACGCCGCCGGCCTCCCGCAAGAGGTAGGATTGCGCCCCGGCCGCGAAGGCGTGGGGATCTCCGGCGGCCCTGGCGCGGGTCATCTCTAAGGTGATGATCAGCGGCGGCGTGGGCGCGCCGTGGGGGGACATCATCGGAGGCCTTGGGGGTAGCTGGCGCCGGTGGGTTCGTTCCTCCACCGCACGAGGCGAGGAGAGCGGGATGGGGCGCCCTGGAGCGTGTGGGCCAAGCCAAGGGCATTCGAGCGGAGCTGAGGTTCTAAGGGGGGCATCGGTCCTTCGTACCAGGGCGCGCGCCGCGCCAGACGGCCCGAGATATCTTCGGAGGCCGAGCGCCGATCTGAAGAGATATTTCGAGATCTCTCGTCTGGGCGATGGGCCGGTCGCGAACAGCCTCGCGGACGCTGGGCAAGATCACGGCCCAACACGACGATCCACCACAATGCGTCGTGCGAGGCCCTCTTCAACAGAGCCGTAATTCTTTACGACGTTTGCAGGCGGGTGTGCGCTGGTGTTGACTTGCCAATTCTGAGCCTCAGTCCAATGGAATGGAGCCACGCCGTCCGGGTATAGTGCGGCCATGAACTCACCCTCCCCGCACAAGACTGCGAACATGGTCAGGTTCCGCGCAGGCACCCTGGATCTGCGAACACGGCAGCTTCATCGCCAACAAGGCGGGTCTGTTGTGCTCACGACCCGAGAGGAGGCGCTCTTGCGGCGACTGCTTCAGGACGCCGGACAGCTCGTGAGCGTAGAGCAGCTCCTGGTGGATGTCTGGGGGCGGCGCTGGCAAGGCGAGCCGACCGAGCTCGGGGTCGTGCGCAACGCGATCTTTAAGCTCCGGCAGAAGCTAGAGCTCGACACCGACACGCCTGACCATCTGCTCACTGTGCAGAACGCGGGCTATCGGCTGGTGCTCGCTGTGGAGCCACAGGTCGAGGTGACCGCAGCACCGCCACCACCCGTCGTCCTCAGCCAGACGATGCCGCCGCCAGGAGGCCCTTGGAGCGCGGCGTGGGACGTTGGGCGCCGCGCGGAGCTCCAGCGCGCTCAGCAGGTGCTCGACACCTCAAACATCCCCGTGCTCCTCGTCGGCGCCTGGCGCATGGGCAAGACCTGGACCCTTCGTGGCCTGCTCTCTCGGCTTCGCGCCGGAGACGCCGTGGTGCGTATCCACCCGCGCAGCGCGCCCCCCGAGGCGCTCTCCAACCCCGAGCGGCTCGTGGAGTGGGTCGCGCTGTTGCTCGCCGAGGCCACGCGGCTCCCCGAGGCCGAGGCCATGCGCGCGCTTCAGGGGCCTGGGCCGCCGGTGTGGCGCCTTCACCGTTGGCTTGATCGGGCCCTGGGGAACACCCCTGGGCGGCTGATCATCGCCATCGAGGACCTCGATCTCCTCGGGCGCCAGTCGATCTTCCCGAGCTTCATGGCGATGTTGCGCGGCTGGGCTGAAGAGGACCGCGCGGGCGGGGAGCGCCTGCGGTTGTTGATCACCAGCGCCACGCCGCCCGCAGGACTGGAGGAGCTCGGGACGTCGATGCCGTTTGTGTTGTGTCACACCGTCCCCCTCGGAGCGCTGAGGCCCCAAGACGTCCAAGAGCTCGCCCGCCGTGTCGGCCGCTCCTCCTGCGAGCTTGAGGCCTTGCTTACAGAGACCGGCGGCAGCCCGTACCTGCTGCGCCTCGTGCTCTCTTTCGCCTTGGCGCGGGGTGAGCCTTGTGAGGCGGTCTTGAGCGAGGCCCTCCTCCCGGCGGCGCTTGACCTTCAAATGGCGCTCTCGGCGACGCCAAAGCTCAGCGCGGGTCTAGGC
>JBEAVX010000666.1:0-3307 GCA_041160755.1 Pseudomonadota bacterium | reverse complement strand
TCCCAGGAGAGGTGGCACGAAGCCCACACGATCAGGGGGCGGCTCAAGCGCGCCGTTGTCGCCACGACGCTCACCGCCCGCGTCACCACCGGGAGCCCCACAGAGCGCGACGGACACCCGCTCCCCGACGCCCTCTCCCGAGGGCTCACCGCCGCGCGAAGCGCTCACACTTCTCGCGCAGATCCGCGCTCACCACGTCCCCACACAGGCGCAGGGCCTCGGCGGCGTCGAACCGTTTGGCGTTCGCGCTCACGCCCATGAGGCAAGAGTCGGCGTAGGCCCCGCCACGTTTGGCGCAGAGCGTGAGCGCCGCCTCTTGGCTGGTCTCGGCGACGGCCCAGCCCACGCCGTGCAGGCAGTTCTGGGGGTAGAGCGGCTCGTGGGTGGGCGCCCGGGCGCAGATGGCGAGGGCCAGGTCAGGATCGGTGCGGCCCAGGTATTTGCCCAAGCCGTGGAAACAGCCCCGGTTCTGCAAGGCCGTGCCCGACTCTTGGAGGCAGAAGGCCAAGGCGCTCTCGGGGTCGACCTGGGCGATCTCGCCGTTCACGTCGTGGCGGCAGAAGTCGCGCCACATGCCGGCGCGCTCACACTGGGCGCGGGCGTAGGGAGGGTCACCGCGCACGTTCGCCATGGCGAGGCCGAAGATGCACTGGTCGTGCCACTTCTTCGGGGGGATGGTCTCGCACAGGGCCTCGGATCCGGGGCGGTCGATGGGGGAGCGCAGCTCGGCCACGTCGGCCACACACTCCCAATGCAGGGCGTCGGTCTTCACCTCGGCGCAGGCCAAGAGCGCGCCCTCGGGGTCGCGGGCGGCGCGCTGCAGGGCCAAGGTGTGAAAACAGGCCTCCCGCAGCGGGCCCGGCGAGCGGCGGCAGCCCTCTTCAGTGTAGCCCGGGGCCTCGCCCTCACCGATGGCCTCGACGCCCTCGGGCTTGGGGGGCATCGCCATCATCAGCTCGACGGCCACCTCCCCCGCGACGTCCGGCGCCGAGGGGCCCTGGGTGAGCTTGAGCAGGCCGACCGCGCCGAGGCTGAGCGTGAGCACGACGAGGTACAAGACGGTGAAGGAGCCCCGCGCCACGCCTCACTCCTGCTGGATGTAGCCGATCTCTTCCATCAGCTTGATGCGCTGCTCTTCAGTCATGCCCGTGTCGGCGTCGACCTCGGCGCTGACCGGATCCACAGGGACGGGGCGAAGGCGCCACCACGCCACGCCGCCGACCCCGCCGAGCAGGACGACCAACAGCACCGCCACGAGCACCGGACGCTTCTTCATGTGGGGTATTATCGCACCATGCAGGGCCATGACGACGCCGCCGCTCGCCTTCGTGCGCTGCTCCACGAGCCGAACGGCGAGGCCGAGGCCCTGGCGCGGTCCTGGGTGGCCCGGGGTGAGGCCCTGAGCGTGCGGGCGCTGTTCCCGGAGCTGCTCCGATCCATCGTCGAGGAGAGCGACGACGCCTCGCTCTTGGGCGGCTTACGCGCGCTGACGATCTTGGCCCGGGGCGGGCACGCCGGGGCGCGCGCGATGAGCCAAGAGCTCGCGCTCAACGTCGAGGTCTTCAGCCGCGTGCCCTATGAGCGCCTCGTGGAGCTCTACGCCTTGGCCATCGACGCCGAGGCCCCGGACGTGGCCCAGCTCTTCTTGTCGAACCGGCCCAAAGGCCGGGGCACGGTGGAGGAGGCCGGGGCGATCGACAACGAGCACGTCCCGCTGCCTCTGGGCGTGCGGAAGGCGGCGGCGCGCACCCGGGACCGGATGCTGCTCGACAAGCTCCTGCGGGATCGAAACCCCCAGGTGATCAGCACCTTGCTCAACAACCCCTGGCTGCGGGAGCGAGACGTGGTGCTCGTCGCGGCGCTGCGGCCGACGCTCCCGGCGGTGCTCCAGGTCGTCGCCAGCCACCCCAAGTGGTCCACACGTTACGCCGTGCGGAAGGCCCTGGCGTGTAACCCCTACTGCCCCAGCGCCTTGGCCTTGCGGCTCATCGGCACCTTGTTTCGGCAAGACGTGGCGTTCATCGCCTCATCGAGCGCGCTCTCCGACGAGGTGCTCACCGAGGCCCGGCGGTTGCTGAGCGCGGGCTGAGCGAGGGCTCAAGACGAGGAGGAGCGGACCTCTTCGGCCTCTTTGACCTTCTCGCCGCGCTCGGACTTGACCGTCGGGGTGACGTCGAGCTCTTGCGCGGCGGCGGCGGAGGAGGACTTGGCGGCGCCATCGCCGGTGGAGGCGTCGCGGAAGGCCTTCACCCCTTGGCCCATGGAGCGCAGCACGTCCGGGAGCTTGCCGACGCCGAACAGGATGAGCACCAGCGCCAGGATGAGCAGCAGCTCGGGGACGCCTAAGGTGGGCATGAGCGGGACCAGGGTGAGGGGGAAGGTCATCGTCATCTCTCCGTGCGCGCTGGGCCATCGTCGCGCTGACGCCTAGATGCTCAGACTAACCGAGGTGGCGCGGGATCGGCCAATGTTCACGACGACTGGCCGCGCCCGGGCCGAGAATCAGGAGCCCTTAAACTGCGGGGAACGGCGCTCGGCGAAGGCCATGATGCCCTCGAAGAAGTCGTCGGTCTGCACCGAGCGGGCCACGCCGTAGCGCTCGTCCTCGGTCTGGGTCTCGAAGCCGTTCTGCAGGGTGCCGCGCAAGAGCGTCTTGAGCTCGGCGTAGGCCCGGGTGGGGCCTTGGGCGAGCTGCTGGGCCAAGGCCGTGGCCGCCGGCAGAAGCTCGGCGTCGGGCAGGACCTTGGAGCAGAAGCCCATGTCAAGCGCCTCGGCGCTCGTGAGCTTGCGGTTGGTCAAGAACAGCTCCGCCGCCCGGCGCGCGCCGACGATGCGGGGCACAAAAAACGTCGTGCCGCCGTCCGGGGACAGGCCGATGCCCATGTACGCGAGGCCGAAGGTGGACGACTCCGCCGCCCAGACGATGTCGGCGGAGAGCGCGAGGCCCACGCCCGCGCCCAAGGCCGGGCCGTTCACCGCGGCGATCACCGGCTTGGGCATGCGGTACAGCTCACCGACGGCGCGGTGAAGCTCGGCGGCGCCGTTCATGCCGCCGACCAGGGGGCTCTCGCCCTCCTCAAACATGCCGCCCGTGGCCATGGCCTTCACGTCGCCGCCGGCGCAGAACGCGCGGCCATCGCCGGTGAGCAGCACCGCGCGCACATCGGGGTTGGTGGAGGCGTCGATGGCGGCGGCCGCCAAGGCCCGCATCGTCACCCGGTCCAGGGCGTTGAGGCGCTCGGGGCGGCTGAGCGTGATGAAGGCGACGCCTCCCTGAATCTCGTAACGAACGGACGCGGCGCTCATG
>JBEAVX010000648.1:0-2773 GCA_041160755.1 Pseudomonadota bacterium | reverse complement strand
TTCTTCCTCTCGCCCGAACCCTCGGTTAAACGCCGCGGACTGTCAAGGCCCGCCCCCACAGAGCCACCCCTGGCCCGGGCAACAGAGCCAGCGTTTTGTCGTCATCCGCGTGGCGCTCTGTGGGCTCTTGGGTCGCGGTAGGAGGGGCCGTCGATCTCGATGATGTGGGCGTGGTGTCGGAGTCGGTCGACGGCCGCGCTGGCGAGCAGGGGGTCGCCGAAGACGGCGGGCCACTCCGCGGCGGTGCGGTTGGAGGTGATGATGGTGGCGCGGCGCTCGTAGCGGAGTCGGATGAGCTCGTAGAGGTCGGCGGGCTCGTCTGCGCGCAGGGGCATGAGGCCGAGGTCGTCGATGATGAGGAGATCGAGGTCGGTGAAGGTGGCGAGCTTTCGCTCGTAGCGGCCGTCTCCGCGGGCGGCGCGGAGCTCGGCGAAGAGACGGGGCGCGGTGATGAAGAGCACCTCGTGGCCCCGTCGCACGGCGCGGTGGCCGAGGGCCTGGGCGAGATGTGACTTTCCGACGCCCGCGGGGCCGATGAGGAGGACGTTCTCGTGGCGATCGATGAAGTGGCAGGTGGCGAGATCGATGATCTTGGACTTTGGGACGTTGGGGTTGAACAGCCAGTTGAAGACCTCCAGGGTGCGCTCGCGCTCGAAACCCGCCCGGGCGATGCGCTCTTGGAGCTTCTTGCCGTCTCGCCGCTCGATCTCATCACAGAGGATGCGCAGGAGAAACTCGCCGTGGTCGAGGTTGTCATCGACGGCTTGTTGGGTGCGAAGCTCTAAGGTCTGCAACAATCCCGAGAGCTTGAGGCGTCTCAGGACGTGGACGAGATCGTCAGTTCCATGCATGGTCGGGCTCCGTGTGGGTCAGCATCGCGGCGACATCGCGGGCGAAGCGGGGTTGGTCTGGGGGGGTGGCAGCGGGGTTGGCCGCGGCGTCAAGCGGCAACGACGCGGGCAGGGGCTCAAAGTCCAGCGCCTTGCGTAGGATCTCGCGCAGGCCGCCATAGCTACGGGTCCCGAAGTGTCGGGCGCGACGGGCGGCGTTGTTCGCGCGGTCTCTGGGGTGCTTCTCCAAGAGCGTGACGATCTGCTGCACCGTGCGGAGTGGGTTCAGGACCTGCTCCTGGGCAAAGATCTCGCGCACGAGGCCCTTGACCTCCTCTCCCAGCTCTTCAGCGCGGCGGGTCCAGAACGTCTCCCCTCGATGCCGCAGGCTGACCCGCTCGACGGGCAGGTGCGCGTCGTCTGTGGTGCGGTGGGTGCGACCGCCCCGATCGTGGGTCGCGACGCGCTCATCGTCGATGTAGATCGTGACCGTGTCCGGTGTCGCGCGCACCCAGGCCTCTCGTTTCAGGAAACGATAAGGCACTGAATACAGGCGCTTATCGAAGCTGATGTGGCTGTCGGTGTGCACCTTCGCCTGCCTCCAGACGACGGGCACGAACGGGCGCGTGGGCAGGGGCAAGAGCGCGTGTCGCTCCTCCTCTTCGAAGACCTCCAGCGGTCGTCTGTGGGTGCTCCCGTGGACACGCATCCCGGCGATCTCAAGGGTCCAGGAGTGTAATCGCCGGTTGAGCGCGTCGATGTCCAGGCCCTCGTCCACCGTCGCGAAGAAGCTCCGCGTGACGTACTTCACCCCCGCCTCGACCTTTCCCTTCTTCTCGGGATCCCGGGGCGGCGTGGGGTCAATCTTGCACCCATAGTGCCGCGCCAGCTCGACATACCCACGGTTCAACGCCGGGTCTTCGTTCTGCCGAAACGCCGCCTTGACCACCGCGGCCTTGAGGTTGTCGGGCACGATCACCCGCGGCACCCCGCCGAGCGCCTGGAAGGCCGCGACGTGGAGCTGCTGCCAGGTCTCCGCCCGCTGGTCGAACACCACCCGCGCGAACATGTGGCGGCTGTGGCCGAGCACCAGCACGAAGACCCACGCCTTTCTGGGCACTTGCGTCACCGGATCAAACACCAGGCCGACATACCCAAAGTCCACCTGGGCGACCTCCCCAGCCTCCGTCTCGACCGGGATGGCCACGTCCGAGGCCGTCGGGCCCAGCGCACGGGTCAAACGTGCGCACAGCCGCTTCACGGCCGAGAGGCTGCCCGAGAAGCCGAGATCGGCGCCCCGGAGGTGATCGTAGATGGCCCGTGGACCCGCGCCCCGCGCCAGCAGCCCCCGAATCCGGGGCGCCCAGGCCTCCAACGACGACACCTCCTGCGGCGGAGGACGGGCAGGCAACGCCCCACGCAGCGCCTCCATCGACGGCAGCTCCTCCGGCTCACCCCCCAGAAGCCCTGCTGTGGAGAGCGCTGAAAGGTAGCTACGAACCGTGTTTCGGCTCATCCCGAGCAGTCGCGCGATGTCCCGCGCGCTGCTCCCCTGCCGGTGCAGCCGCACCAGCTCCTGCATCACGTGCATGTCTCGTCTCCGCGTTCTCATGTCGGCCTCCGGCTTCGGGAGGCTGACCTATCCGGTGAAGGCCTGCTGGCTCTGTTGCCCGAGCCAGCGGTGGCTCTGTTGGCCGAGCCAGCGGTGGATCAGTTTGGCCGAGCCAGGGGTGGATCACTTAGGGCGGGCTGGGACAGCCCCGACCGCCGCCTTGGGTCTTGAGTTGATCCCAAAGGGCGTTTGGTGCGCGCCATCTCCACGACCCGGGCGCGCCGCGCGGAGACCCAGGCTCCAGGCGCGTCCCCCCAACGCCAGGGGTGGCAGGTTGACACACCACGCCCCTCTGGGCGAGCGGAGGACGGGGACCGGGCGCCCGGTGAGG
>JBEAVX010000589.1:0-10528 GCA_041160755.1 Pseudomonadota bacterium | reverse complement strand
GAGGAGTCCGACGAGCACACCGACTTCGCCGTCGAAGACTTCTCTTGGACAGAAGATCCCGACCCGCCCGCGGCCCCCGCCCGCGCGTTGGAGCGGTACCGCAACAGCCTCAACATCCCCGACGCCGAGGTGGTGCGTGTGCTGCGCGCCCAGCACTTCCCCAGCGCAGGCGCCGCGCCAGACGATCTCCTCGTCCAGCTCGCCCAGGTGGAGTCGAACCTGCTCGACGCCTCGGCGAGCCTCGGCCACCGCTTCACCCGCCTGCTCGACCGCGTGAGCCGACAGAACGAGCTGTGGCAGTCGGCGGTGTGGTGGTCGGGGGTGTTCGCCGATCGCCGGGCGCGGGAGGCCCTCGCCGCGCTTCGTGAGCAAGGCGACGAGCCTGCGGCGCGGGCGGTGGCGTGGGCCGCGCGGCCCTACCTCGCGGAGCTCATCGAGGCCGCGAGCGGCGCCCGCGATGACGCCCGGATCGTCGAGGCCCACGGCGCCGTAGAGGCCCTGCTCGGCCAGCGCCGCGCCTTGGCCAAGACCGCGCCCCCCGAGCTGCGCGCCGACCTGAAGCGCCTGCCGACCGAGCCTCGGGGTCTCGACGAGATGCCGGGGTTCCGCTGGCTCGCATGAGCCGCGTGTCCTCGCTGCTCCTCCTCGTGTTTGCCCTCGCCTGCGCCCCGCGCGCGCGTGTGCAAGGGGTGCTCCTCACCGACGAGCAAGGTCGAATGGCGCTCATCGAGCCCGAAGGCAAGTCCACCCGGGTTCACCTCACGCCGACGAGCGCGGCGCTGACGGCCTTAGAGGAGTGCACCGTCGCCGTCACCGGCCCGAAGGTGGGCCGAGGGGTGTGGGCCCGCGACTGGGAGGTGCTCACCGCCGCCGACGGCTCGGCGCCGTTCGTGGGGCGGCTAGAGCTCCGGGGCTCGAACGTCATCCTCCACGACCGGCAGACCGGCTCGATGCTCATGCTGAGCCCCGAGAGCGCCGCGCCCCTCGCCCCGTTTGACGGCGACGTGGTGATGGTGATCGGCTTCGTCGAGGGCCCCAACCAGGTCCGCGTCATGGGCTGGCGTCTGCTCGAAGACCTGCCCTGAGCGCGTCAAGGACGCTCTCCTCGGACCTCATCGTCGCCGTCGTCGGGCGGCGTGGTCGCGCCCAGCGGGCGAATCCGCACCGTCGAGAGCACCCGACCGTCGAGCCAGTAGTACCGCGCCTCGACCCGAAACGGGCCCTCGCCGTGGGTCAAACGTAAGACGACCTCGGCCTGGCCGTCGGGGTCTGGGGTGACCATGGCCTCGGAGAAGTCGACGTAGCGGCGCACATAGGGGTAGACCGCCTTGTAGATCGCCTCCTTGATCGAGAACCGCAGGAGCACGCCCATCCACCGGCGCTCGTCGGGCAGGTCGTTGACGGCGCGGAGCTCCTCGGGGGTGAGCACCTTCGGCGCCACGATCATTCGTGGCGGGCCCTGGTCTTCGAGGTCTACGCCCAAGGAGCCGTGCCCGGCGCGGGCGGCCAAGGCGACGGCGAGGGTGCGTTTGTGGGAGATCGACGCCGAGACGCCGTCGGGCAAGATCGGCTCCCCGCGCGGCCCCGCCAAGACGGCCCCGGCCTTCCGCCCCATGCTGCGGATCGCCCGGTGCAGGGCGAGCCTCCCGCCGACAAAGTCCACCTGCCGGTACCCGCCCAAGGTGACCGCGTGGTCGCGCTCTTGGGGCGGGAGCTGGTCGAGAATCCCTTGTGGAACGGGATCTTTGGAGTCTGGGAGGTGAACCGCCGTGAGCACGCCGAAGGACAAGGCGTCGGTGAAGGCGGTTCCGAAGGGCTTGCTCACGGGCGCGGCTCCGGGCGGGGAGGGGAGGACCGCTCGGCGGCGAGGAGCGCCGCGCCGCGCAGGCCAAGGAGGGGATCGGTGACCAGGCGCAGGGGCACGTCCATCAACAGCGGTCGCATTCGGCCTTTGTTGAGGAAGGACTCGACGAGGCCCGAGCCGATGAGGTCAAACCGAGGCGGCAGGCCCCCGGCGAGGTAGATCCCGCCCGCGGGCAAGAGGCTCATCGCGAGGTTGCCGGCGGCGGCGCCCAAGAGCTGGCAGAAGCGCCGGATCGCGGCGCGGCTCGCGTCATCCCCACGCGCCGAGACCTCGGCCGGGTCCGTCAGGGCCTCACCGGCGAGCCCCTGCAGGCGGTAGAACTCCTGCAAGGCGAGGAGCCCGTCGCCGGAGAGCGCCCGCTCGGCGCTCACATGGTCTGGGTGCCGCGCCATGAAGAAGCGCAGCAGCTCCAGGGACTCCGCGTCCGTGGGCGCGAGGTCCACATGGCCGCCTTGGGAGGGCCACACCTGCCAGCCCGACGCGCCGACGGGGCTGAGCAGCGCCTGCCCGAGCCCGGTGCCCGCGCCGAGCACCCCGATGAGCCCCGGCCTGGGCGCGGGGCCGTGGAGGTGTTGAAACCCATCGGGGCCCAGCGCGGTGACCCCGCGGGCGGCGCCGACGAAGTCGTTCACGACGAGGGTGGGGCAGCCGAGCGCGGCCTCCAACTCGTCCTCGCGGACCGTCCAGCCCACGTTCGTCAGCTCGGCGACGCCGTCCACGACCGGTCCGGCGACGGCGAGGCAGGCCGCCGCGAGGGGCCGACCGTCGGCGAAGCGGCGCGCGGCCTCAACGGGCGGCGCGTCGGCGGTGGCGGTGGTGGCCTGCTCGATGAGATCGTCTCCACGCCACAGGCCGAGGCGACAGTTCGTCGCCCCAACGTCCGCAGAGAGGATGAGCTTCGGCATTCTGGACTCCAGCACAGCGCGGCATTCTATCCTGCCCGGCGCTTCGTGGGTTATCCTGGCGCCATGACCGGGCCGCTGCTCACCCTCCTGATCTTCGTGATCCCCGCTGTGTCCGCCTCGGCCGACGGCGCGCCCGCGGTGAGCGCCCGGGATGAGGCGTACCGAAAGGCCGAGGCCAAGCGGCTCTCCGATGAGCTGGAGAAGCTCGTTCGCCGCCAGGCTTGGGCGGGCGCGGCGCGCACCTACGCCGAGCTAGAGGCGCTTGGCCTGCCCTTGGGCGTCGATGAGCTCTACGCCGGGGCGCTCACCGCCCGGCAGCTCGGCGAGATGGCGCTCGTCTATGAGCGGCTCCTGGCCGCGGCGAAGCTCGATGGCCGCCGGGAGATCGTCGAGTGGCTGTGGGCGATCGACACCGGCTATGGCCGCGTGACCGTCGCCGGAGATCCCGCCGCGCCGCCGACGCTCACCGCCGAGGCCCCGCCGCTCTTGCCTGAGCAGCGCGCGTGCATCGAGACCGCCCAGCGCCACCTCACCGAGACCGGTCGTTTTGACGGCCTGCTCCCCGCGGGCGCCTACCGGGTGAACGGCGTGCCCGTCGAGGTCATCCCTGGCGAAGATCCCGTCGTGCTCGATCTCACCCCCGCGCCCAGCGGACGCCGCCGCCGCTGACGAAACCGCTGAATGGTGGGGCCGCCGCGTCGTCTACGCCGCCCCGCTCGCCCCCGGAGGTCTTTTATGCTCTCGATCGCCCTGATCTTCGCCGCGCTGGTGTCAACGGCCCAGGCCGACCCTCACATGTGGGGCGTCGGCCCGACGGTCTCGACGGTGGTGTTCCCGGTGACCTACCCCGGCCGGCTGCCCACCGCCGTCCCCAGCAGCTTTGACTACGACGGCGCGCGGCTCGACGTCGGCGTCGGCGGCCACGCGGTGCTCTACCTCGACAACGACTCTCGCCTGGGCCTTCGCGCGGGGCTCGGCGGCGGCGGCGGCTGGTCGAACCGCTTCATCGACGCCGAGTATGAGCGGGTGCTGTTGACCGACGCGAAGTTCCACATGCTCGGGGGCGTCGGCTTGGGCCTCGGCGCGGGCTCGTTCACCGACCCGAACGAGGACCTCCTCCAGCTCAACTACGCCTTGCTGCGCACCCAGCTCTCGGGGATCTACCGCGACAAGAACAAGGCCTATGAGCTCGGCCTCTTCGCGCAGTACCATGTGCCTTTGGAGCACCGCTACACCCCCGCGGGCGGCCAGACCGAGACGATCAAAGGCAAAGGCAGCCGCTACGGCAGCATCGGCCTTGAGGGCACGATCTACTTCGGCGACTTCACCCCGCCCAAGAAGAAGGGCAAACGTCGCGGCGGTGGCAACAACAACAACGGCGGCGGGCAGCGCGGGCGCTGAGCTTGCGGGTCCTGCACCTCGCCGACCGCCTCTCGACCCGAGGCGGCGCGGACCATCACCTCCGCGACCTGCTCACCCGGCAGGTCCAACAGCACACGGTCACCCTCCTCGTCGGGCGCGTGGAGCCAGGGCTCGGCCCGCCAGAGGGGGTGAGCTTAGGCCGAGCGCCGGCCTTGGCCAACACAGACGAGGACACCCGTGGCCTCGACACGCTGCGCCAGCCCATCACAGACGCCGACGTGGTGCACCTGCACAACGTGATGAACCCCGCCGCCTTAGGACTCGCCGTGGCGTCGGGGAAGGCGATCATCACCCTACAAGACCACCGCACGTTCTGCCCGGGCCCCGGCCGCACCTTGCCGGACGGCGCCGCCTGTGATCGAGCCCCAGGCCCGGCGGCCTGCGCGGACTGTCTGGTTGAGCCCGGCTACCGCGAGAGACTGTGTGGGGTGACCGAGGCGCGCTGGCGGGCGATGGAGGGCGCGAGGGTTGTGGTGCTGTCCAACTATATGGCGGCGGAGCTCGCGCGTCTGGGTCGCCCTGGCGCGGCGGTGATCCCGCCGTGGGTGACGGTGCGGTCCAACCCTCGGCCACCCGGTCGCGCGTTTGTGCTGGGGGGGCGCCTCGTGTCTCACAAAGACCCGGTCTTCGCCTGGTCGGCTTGGCGAGACGCTGGCGTAGACGCGCCGTTGTGGCTCGCGGGGGACGGACCGTTGGCCACGCAGCTCGTCGGCGCGGAGCCCTTGGGCTGGCTAGACCGGAGCGCGCTGCGCGAGACCTTGGGCCGGTCGCGGGCCCTCTTGTTCCCGACGCGCTGGCAAGAGCCCTTCGGCATCCTCGGCGTTGAGGCCCTCGCCGAGGGGCGCCCGGTCATCGCGACGCGGCGGGGCGGGGTCGGGGACTGGGCGGACGCCGGGGTGATCAGCGTGGCGCCTGACGACCGCCCGGGGATGGCCGAGGCCATTCGGTCGCTGCACCAAGACGACGCCCTCGCCGCGCGGCTGGGCGAGGCGGGGCGCGCGTTTGTGCAGGAGCGCTTCTCCGAGGCCCGGCTCTCCGCGCGGCTGGAGGCGCTCTACGCGGAGGTGGCGGGCGGGTGAGGCGCTCAGATCGTCGGGCAGCTCGTGCTCCAGAAGTCGTTCGCCTCCCTAGGGTCGTCGCCCCACGCGCCGCACTCCGTCGCGACGCCGTTCTTGTCGAAGACAAACACGATCCAGGTGAGATTGTCGTACAGATCACAGTCAAACAGGGTGGTCTCGCCCTCTCTCACCGCGCCGATGCTGGTCACACTGTCGAGCTCCATGTAGTAGAGCTCGCCTTTTGGTCCCGACTCCAGAGGATCCGGCGGGAAGGGGTGTACCTCGTTCCAGGGGTTCGAGCTGCCCGTCTCATAGATGTAGAGCTCAGGCGCGCTCCCCTGGCCCGTCTGATTCACCTCAAAGAAGTAGCCCTGATTGTCGCAGTCTGCGGTCGCATCGGACAAGGTGACCTCATCCCCACCACCACCGCCGCCGCCCGTGTCGTCGCCCTCGCCCGTGTCGTCGGAGGTGTCGTCGATCTCCTCACACAGCGGAGAGCCCACACAGGCGTCCTCGTCACAGTCGAAGAGGCCGTTTTGGTCGTTGTCGATGCCGTCGTTACACTCCCCGGCCTCGTCGCCCTCGATGTCTTTTCCGCCGATGCAGGCCAACCCGAAGGCGAAGGTGAGGGTCAGGGGAACCAGAGTCAACCGTGTCTTCATCATGAATCAACTCGCTCATGTCATGCGAACCATCTCGCGGGGCCAGCATACACGAGGTCAGGGGGGCTGCCGGAGGTTGAGCTCACTTTACAGGCCAGTGAGCACCTCGCAGCTCGTGCCTTGGAGCGCGTCGGCGCCAGCGGGGTCGGCCCCCCAAGCGAAACAGCCCAGGGGCGCGCCGTCGTCGTCCGACACGAAGAGGGTGTAGGTGAGGTCATTCTTCTCGGCGCAGGAGAAGAACGTGGTCTCGCCGAGCTCGATCTGGCCCTCCCAGCTCTGGGTGTCCAGCTCCACGTAATGACGCTCCCAGGCGCCCGCAGGGTCGGTCTCGTACGGCGTCGCCGGGAACGGGTGGCGCTCGGTGTACTGCGCCCACATCCTCAGGTTGACGAGGTTTAATTCCAAGGCGTAGCCGGTGCCGCCCAGGGTCCCCTCAAAGAAGTAGCCGACCGAGTCGCAGTCGAACCAGAGGTCAAGAATCTCAAACTCGGCGGGGCGGGGGGCATCTCCGTCGAGCTTGCAGGCGAGGGCCTCGGCGCAGGTGGGATCTTCACAGTCGGTTCGGCCGTTCTGGTCGTTGTCTTGGCCGTCGCTGCACTCAGCGTCGTTCAGGCCCCCCTCGATCGGCGCGGGGTCGCCGCAGGCCACGAGGAGCAGGGCGAGCGGGAGCAGGGGCGCGGATCGAAGAGGGCGGCGCATAGAGACCTCGGCGCTGGAGACCGTCGTGGGGACGCAGGATACCGTCGCGTCGGAGCGGCCCGCAAGCACCAAGCCCCGCCAGATCCCGCCCGGCTCGGGTTATGCTGGCGGCTGTTCGCTGATCTCGGAGCCTGAATGCCGATCCACCCCACCGCCATCGTCGACGCCAAGGCCACCCTCGGGGACGTCGAGGTTGGCCCCTACGCCATCATTGGGCCTGACGTCGAGCTGGCGGACGGCGTCGTCGTGCACGCCCACGCCGTCGTGACCGGCCCCACCCGCGTCGGGCCCGGCACGCGGATCTTCTCCTTCGCCTGCGTCGGCGGCGATCCCCAAGACCTCAAGTACAAGGGCGAGCGCACCACCTTAGAGATCGGCGCCCGCAACACCATCCGGGAGTACGTCACGCTGAACCGGGGGACGGCCCAAGGCGGCGGGGTCACCCGGGTCGGCGACGACAACCTGTTCATGGCCCAGGTGCACGTCGCCCATGACGCCCAGGTCGGGAGCCGCTGCGTCTTCGCGAACTCCGCGGCCATCGCCGGGCACGTCATCGTGCAAGACAACGCCGTGCTCGGCGGGCTCGCCGGGGTTCACCAGCACGCCCGGGTGGGCCGCCTGGCGATGATCGGCGCGGGCACCATGGCGAGCCTCGACATCCCGCCGTTCTCCATCGCCCAGGGCGACCGCGCCCGGCTGTTTGGCGTCAACATCATCGGCCTGCGCCGGGCGGGCCTCGACTCCGCGCGAATTGAGCTGCTCCGCTCGGTGTGGCGGGAGCTGTTCGGCGGGTCGTCGCCGCTGCGGATGTCCGCTGAGCGTTTCCGCGAGGCCTACCGCGACGTGCCCGAGGTGGTCGAGCTCGCCACCTTCATCTTGGGCTCCACCCGTGGGGTCTGCCGGGCGACGAGCGCGCACGAAGACGCCGACTGATGCCCCCCTCGCCGCCGCCCCTGCGTGGGGTGATCGTCGGGTATGGGCACATGGGTCGGCTGCACGGCAAACGCCTCTTGGAGCGTCAGGACGCGGAGCTGGTCGCCGTGATCGATCCGGTCTCGCCCCAAGATCAGGAGGGTGTTCCTTGGTTCTCCGGGCTCGACGCCCTCGGTGGGCTGGGTGCTCTGGACTTCGCCGTCGTCGCCGCGCCCTCGGCGGCGCACGCGCCGTTGGCCCGGGCGCTGCTGGATCGGGGCCTCGCGGTCTTGGTCGAGAAGCCGCTCACGCCCACGGCGGCCGAGGCGGAGGCGCTGCTCAGCGAGCCCCGGCTCTCGGTGTCCCATCTGGAGCGGTTCAACCCGGCCTTGCTCGCGCTGCCGCGTGACGCCCGGCCCCGATACCTCCGCGCCGAGCGCCTCGCCCCGCCGCGCAGCCGTGGCCTCGACGTCGACGTGATCCTAGACCTCATGATCCACGACATCGACCTCGCGCTGTGGCTCGGCGGCGGCGCCCCGGTGCGGGCGCTCCAGGCGGTCGGCGTGTCCGTGCGCGGCGGGGCCTTGGACATCGCCGAGGCCTGGATTGAGCTCGAAGGTGGCTTCACCGCCACGTTGACGGCCTCCCGGGTGAGCCGCGCCGCGGCCCGGCGCCTGCGGGTGGTGAACGACGGCGAGTACTTCAGCCTCGACCTCAACGCCCGGCGCGCGGAGCGGGTGCCCTGGGGCGAGGGCGATCTCGACGCCCAGCCCGTCGTCGTGCCCCCGGGCGACAGCATCACCGCCTTACACGACGCGTTTCTCGCGGCGGTGCGCGGCGAGGCGCCGTTCCCTGTGCCCGCCGCCGAGGGCGCCCGCGCCGTGGCCTTGGCCGAGCGTGTCGCCGCCGCCGCGCGCCGAGGCTGAGCGGTGCCCACGACGATCGTGCTCAGCGCGGGGGAGGCCAGCGGCGACGCCTTGGCCGCTGAGCTGGCCAGCGCCTTGCTGAGACGACGTCCGAGCCTGCGCCTGCGGGGCCTCGCCGGCCCCAAGATGCGCGCCGCCGGGGTGGAGGCCATCGGCCGGGTCGAGGATCTCGGCGTGATGGGCGTGGCCGAGGTCTTGGGGGCGCTCTCCCGGGTGCGGGCGGCCCGGGCGGCGCTGCGGGAGGCCTTGGCGGATCGACCGGCGATGTTTGTGCCCGTCGACGCCCCGGATCTGCACCTGCCGATGATCCCCGACGCCCGCCGCGCCGGCGCGAGGGTCGTGCTCTACGGCGTGCCCCAGGTCTGGGCCTGGCGCCGGGGCCGGGCGAAGACCTTGGCCCGGGACGCCGACGAGCTGCTCTGCCTGCTGCCGTTTGAGCCCGTCTGTTTTGAGCCCTATGGTGGCCGCGCCACCTTCGTCGGGCACCCGGCCCTGGACCGCGCCGGGCCGATCACCCCCCGAGGCGACGACTGGGCGATCTTCCCCGGCTCCCGGGAGGGCGAGCTGAGGCGGCTCCTGCCGGTGTTTCTGGACGTCGCCCGGGGCCTTCGGGTCGCCCGGCCCGGCGCCGTGGTGCGGCTGGCCTTGGCGCCGACGGTGAGCGCCGAAAAAATGCGACAGCTCGCCGCAGACGCCGGGCGCTCCCTGGACGACGTCGTGCTCGTCGAGGGTGTGCTGGCCGCCGCGCGCCCCGCCCGGGCCTGCCTCGCGGCCTCGGGCACGGTCACCTTAGAGCTCGCCTGCCTGGGCCGCCCCGTCGTGGTCGCGTACAAGGTGCATTGGCTCACCTACTGGATCGGGCGGCTCTTGGTGCGGGGGGTTGAGCACATGGCGCTGCCCAACCTCATCTTGGGTCGCCGGGCCTACCCCGAGCACCTCCAGCACCTCGACGTTGAGGCCATCCTCGCCGATCTGCTGCGCTTGGGGGAGCCGGGCCAAGACGAGACGGCGCAGACCATCCGGGCGCGGCTTGGCCCCCCGGGCGCCGCCGACCGGGCCGCGGAGCGTATCTTGTCGCATTTAGACGGGGGGAGTTGATGCGACTGAGCCACGCGGCGCCCGCGCTGTTCACCCTCGCCTGGGGCCTGGGCCGCCTGCTGATCGCCGACGCCCCGGGGCTCAGCCCTCGGGAGGCGCTGTCGGCGGTGGCGTGGGACGCCGGGGCGCCGTCTGTCGGCGCGGGGCTCGCCACGTGCTCGGTGGGGCTGTTTGGCGCGACCGAGCTCGGCGCGCGGGCCCTCGGCGTCGTGCTTCAGAGCCTCGCCTTCGGGGCCTTGGCCTGGGGTCGGCCGCTCACGGCGCTGCTGCTGTTGGGCACGCCGGGGCTCAGCGTCGAGGCCGCCGAGGTCGGCGAGCTGCCCGCGCTCACGGCGCTGTGGGCGGTGGGCCTCGTGGCGCTGCGGGGGCCGTGGGTCTGGGCGCTCGTGCCCCTGAGCCTCGGGGTGCTACAGCTCGGCCTCGCGGGCGGGCTCGGCCTCTGGGATCCCGCTGTGGAGGGCCTCACGAGCGCGCTGGATCGGGGCGTCGTGCTCTGGTTGGGGGCTCTGCCTCGGGTTGGACCGCTCGGTCTAGTCACGCTGCTCGCCGTCTTGTCCGGGGCGCCGGGCCGCTGGCTCATGCTCGTCTGGCTCAGCGCCTTGACCCTCGCGGCGGGGCTGGGGGAGGTCTCCCCGGCCTTGTTCGCCCCGGCGTGGGTGACCTTGGCGTGGTCGGCCCAGTCCGCCGGGCCGAGGACGCGGCGGCTCGCCGGTCTGGGCGCGATGAGCGGCCTGGCGTTTGGCATCTGGGGCCTGTCGCAGCAGCGTGAGGCGGACGGCGCCGGGCTGTTCGGCGACGAGCGGCGGGTCGGGCCGAGCCTCGGCGGGTCGATCTCCGCGTGGGGGGTCGCGCCGGTCCTCTGCGCGCGCTGGGAGCACGCGGCGCTGTCGCGTTTTTATGGTGGCGTAGACGCCTACAGCCTCACGCCCGGCGCGCCGCTCGTGTGGACGGGGCCGCTGCCCGAGGAGGCGCTGGTGGTGAC
>JBEAVX010000517.1:0-8304 GCA_041160755.1 Pseudomonadota bacterium | reverse complement strand
GATCCACTGAGGCCCCCATGCTCCGCGCTCTGGAGACCCGTCTCATCCCCGCTGTTCAGGCCGCCTTGGGCGCGGAGTCTGGGCTGACCGTGCAGCAGGGGCCCGCCCTGCCGCCGACCGCCGCCGGGGCGAAGCTCGTCACCTTGTGGGCCAGGTCCCTCACCCTCGATCCCCCCGAGGGCGACGACCCCACGTCCGGGCGCGGCGACGCCCGGCTCAGCGCGACGCTGACCCGCACCCCGTCCGACGGCGGCAAAGACCTGCGCCTCACGAGCAGCGCGGGCCTCACGCTCACCGAGGTCGAGAGCCCGGCCGGGGTGCTGCGCCAGCCCGGCGACGACTACCTCACCGAGCAGCACGTCCCCAGCGGCGACTGGGTGGTCCGCTTTTACCAGGCCCAGACCGGCGCCGCCCGGGTGACCCTGACCGGCGACGCCGCCCGCGGGTTCACCGACCGCCGAAGGGGCCGAGTGGAGCTCTCGCTGACCGCGTGGGCCACGAGCCTCGCCGACGCCGACCGCCTCGCCGGTCGCGCCTTGGCGGCCCTCTTGCCTGCCGTCGACGCGCTCGGCGTCGTGGACGCGGACGAGCTGAGCTTTCGCACGAGCCTGCCCCCCAACGCCGGGACCCGCCTGCGCCTCAGCCGCGCCGTCGCGCTCCTGGAGGGCGCCGCCCGCGCCGTCGAGCGCCAAGGAAGCGCGGGCGTGGCCTTGTACTCCAGCCAGGTTACGCTGAGCGTCCGCGGCGCCATCGAGCTCACCGTCGCGTATGGCTCCCCGGAGCCCCAAGGTGTCATCGAGGGGGTGCGCCTGGACGCCGACGTGCTCGGCGCCACGGGCCCCGGCCCTCGGATCATCGAGGCGCGGCCGCTCGTCGACCTCCGCTCCGTCACCCCGACCCTCGCCGCCCGCGCCGTGAGCGCCTTCGGGGTGAACACCTTCGCCGAGCTGCTGCTCGTGCCCCTCGCCGAGCTGGAGCGGGGCGACCCCAGCCTCTCCTCCACCGAGCGGGCGAAGATCATCACCGCCCGCGACGAGGTGGCAGAGATTTTAGGCGTCTACGTCAACCACAAACGCCTCGGCCCGCTGCTCACCCAGAGCATCGACACCTTGGCCGGGCAGAGCGCCGCGAGCCTGCTCGCCGCCGCCGGGGGCGACCCGACGCTGAGCGCCGAGATCGACGCCTTGCGGGTCGATCTCGGCCGCCTCGCCGCGCTCTTGGACACCGCCGCGGCGAAGAGCGTCAAGCTCGGCGACCTGGCGCGCCGAGCCTAACGCGCCCGACGCTCAGCCCTGAACGAGGGCGTAGACCCGCTCCAGGGCGTCGGGCAAGGCGTCGACGTTCGGACCGCCGGCCTGGGCCATGTCCGGGCGACCGCCGCCGCCGCCGCCGACCATACGCGCCAGCTCACGGACGATGTTGCCCGCGTGAACCCGCTTCCCGGCGAGATCTTTTGTCGCCGCGGCGATCACGAGCACCGAGCCCGTCGAGCGTGAGCCGAGGACGACGAGGCCGCTGCCGAGCTGATCCCGCAGGCGATCCGCCTCGTCCCGAAGGGTGTTCGCGTCGCCGGGGATCTCCATCGCCAAGACCTTGACGCCGTTGATCTCCTTCGCCCGGGCGAGCACGTCCCCGGCGGTGGCCCGGGCCAGCTCACGGCGCGCGGCCTCCAGCTCCTTCTCCAGACGCCGACGGTCGGCCTGAAGGCGCTCGATGGCGTCGTCGAGCTGCTGCACGGGCACCCGCAGGCGATCCGCCGCCGCCGTCGCGCCCGCGTCACGCTCCCGGGTGAACCGCAGGGCCTCGATGCCGGTGACGGCCTCGACCCGGCGCACCCCGGCCGCCACGCCGGACTCCGAGAGCACCCGGAACAGGCCGATGTCGCCGCTGCGTCGGGCGTGGGTGCCGCCGCAGAGCTCCTTCGAGTGGTCACCGACGCGGATGACCCGCACGTTGTCGCCGTACTTCTCGCCGAAGAGCGCCATCGCGCCCAAGGCCCGGGCCTCGTCGATGGGCATCACGTCCGCCGAGACGGCCTCGTTGGCGAGGATGTTGCGGTAGACGATCTCCTCGACCTCTTGCAGCTCATGGGCGGTCATGGGCTTGTGGTGCGAGAAGTCGAAGCGCAGGCGGTTGGGATCCACCAACGAGCCCTTCTGCATCACATGGTCACCGAGCACCTGGCGCAGCGCGGCGTGCAGCAGGTGCGTCGCCGTGTGGTTGAGCCGCGTGCGGTCGCGGCGCTCGCTGTCGACGACGAGGCGCACCTTCTGCGACTCCCGCAGCGTGCCCTCGGCGAGCTGTCCGATGTGCACGATGAGGTCGCCGTGGCCCTTCTGGGTGTCGATCACCTCAAAGCGGCCGCCGTCGAACAGGATCTCGCCGTGGTCACCGACCTGACCGCCGGACTCGGCGTAGAACGGCGTCTCGCTGACGATGATCTGCCCACGCTCTCCGGCCTCCAGCGCGGCGACCCGCTCGCCGCCGCGCAGGATGGCCTGCACCGTGGCGCTGGCGTGCTCGGCGGTGTAGCCCAAGAACTCCGTGGCGTCGAAGACGTTCGCCAGCTCTCGGTGAAGCTCGGGCACGGCCTGCTCGCCGCTGCCCTTCCACGAGGCGCGGGCCTTGGCCTTCTGGGCCTCCATGGAGGCCCGGTAGCCCGCCATGTCCACCTCAACGCCACGCTCAGCGGCGATGAGCTCGGTGAGGTCCGTCGGGAACCCGAAGGTGTCGTGGAGCTTGAAGACCAGGTCGCCGTGCAGCACCTTGGGGCGCTGCTCCAGCTCGCGGTCCAAGAGCGCGAGGCCCTTGTCTAAGGTCTCGGAGAAGCGCTCCTCTTCACCCCGGATGACCTCTTGGATGAACGCGCGGCGCTCGATGAGCTCGGGGTAGTCCGCGCCCATCATCGAGACGACGCGGTCGGCGGACCGGAAGAGGAAAGGTTTGGACAGCCCGAGCTTCACGCCGTACCGAATCGCCCGGCGCATGACGCGGCGCAGCACATAGCCGCGCTCCTCGTTGGACGGCATGACACCATCGGCCACCAAGAACGCGGCGGCCCGGGCGTGGTCGGCGATGACCCGCATCGCCACGTCGTGCTCGGCGTCACGCCCATAGGGCACGCCGGAGAGCTCGGCGGCCTGCTGGATGAGCGGCTGGAACAGGTCGGTGTCGTAGTTCGTGAGCTTCCGCTGGAGCACCGTCGCGAGGCGCTCCAGGCCCATGCCGGTGTCGATGGACGGGCGCGGGAGGTTGGTGCGGCTGCCGTCGGCGGCCTGCTCGTACTGCATGAACACGAGGTTCCAGATCTCGACGTAGCGGTCATCCCCGCCCGCCGGGCCCCGGGTGTCGTCGGAGAGCTCGGGGCCGAAGTCGTAATGAATCTCGGTGCACGGCCCGCAGGGCCCGGTGTCCCCCATCGACCAGAAGTTGTCCTTGGCCCCGAGGCGCTGCACCCGCTCGGCGGGCACGCCGACCTTCTTGATCCAGATCTCCGCGGCCTCGTCGTCGGACTCAAAGATCGTGACCCACAGGCGCTCGGGCTCGATGCCATACCCGCGGGTGAGCAGATCCCAGGCGAAGGGGATCGCCTCTTCCTTGAAGTAGTCGCCGAAGGAGAAGTTGCCCAACATCTCGAACAGCGTGTGATGGCGCCGGGTGCGACCCACGTTCTCCAGGTCGTTGTGCTTGCCGCTCACGCGCATACACTTCTGCGAGGTCACCGCGCGGCGGTGCTCCGAGCGCTGGGCGCCGGTGAAGATGTCCTTGAACTGGACCATCCCGGCGTTCGTGAAGAACAGCGTCGGGTCGTTCGCCGGGACGAGGGACGATGACGGCAGCACGGCGTGGCCGCGCTCAGCGAACCAGCTCAGGAAACGTTTACGGATCTCGACAGAGTTCACGGCGACCTCGGGTCTTGGCGCAGCGGATCGTGTAACCCGAGCACCCCAAACGCGCCGCGACACGAGCGCTTAGGTCGGCTCGACCCAGTCCTCGTCGGAGATGCCGTTCATGCGGAGCTGGAGATCGTCGGGGTTTGACGCATACCGCATCATCTCGTCGAGCTCAATGAGCCCCTTCTGGTAGCTCCAGAACAACGACTGATCGAAGGTCTGGGTGCCATACTGCGACACGCCTTTGCGGATGAGGTCGGGGATCTCCTTCGTGCGAAAGCCGTCCGTGATGCACTCGGTGATGGCGCCTTGGTTGTAGAGCACCTCGATGGCCGCCACGCGCCCGCCGCCCTTCTTGGGCACGAGCCGCTGGGAGACGATCGAGACGAGCACCCCCGAGAGCACGTTTCGGATCTGGGCCTGGTGGTGAGGCTCAAAGAAGCCGACGATGCGCTCCAGGGCCTCGGTGGCGTTGATGGTGTGCAGGGTGGCGAGCACGAGGTGCCCGGTCTCCGCCGCGCTGAGCGCGATCTCCATCGTGTCTTTGTCGCGCAGCTCACCGACGAGGATGACGTCGGGATCTTGGCGCAGCGCCGAGCGCAGCGCCGAGAGGAAGCTCTTCGTGTCGGTGCCCACCTCACGCTGGTTGATGACCGAACGTTTGTCGCGGAAGGTGAACTCGATGGGGTCCTCGATCGTGAGGATGTGGCTCTGCTGCGTGCGGTTGATCTCCTCGATGAGCGCCGCCAAGGTCGTGCTCTTGCCCGAGCCCGTCGCGCCCGTGAGCAGCACCAGGCCCCGCTGGGCCTCGGCCACCCGCTTGAGGGTGCGCGGGAGGCTCAGCTCGTCGAGGGTCTTCACGTCGCTGGGGATGAGCCGCAGGACGAGCCCGATCACCCCGCGCTGCCTGAAGGCGTTCACGCGGAAGCGCCCGAGATCCTTGACCTGGTACGCCATGTCCAGGTCGTTCGACTCCTTGAACAGCTCCCGCTGAACCGGGCTCATCACGTCCCAGGCCATCTTGCCCAGAAGCTCGGCGGGCAGCCGCGGCGCCTTGGGGATCGGCAGGATGTCGCCGTTGACCCGGACCAGAGGCGGCAGGTTGGCCTTGAGGTGGATGTCAGAGGCGCCTAACGCGACGGCGGCGCGGCAGATCGTGTCGATGTCCATGGCGATCCTTCCTGGTGCACCGCCGACTTTACCAACAACGAGGCCCCGGGCGGCGACACGTCGGTGCGCCGACGCCCGGGGCCGGTTGTGCGGACGTCTAGGCCGGGATCACTCGGCGTCAGACGCGTCCGTCGACTCGACCTTAAACACGCCGCCACGGCGCATCACCTCGTCGCGGATGGCGTCCATGGCCGCCGGGCGCCCTTCCAAGAACTCACGAGCGTTCTCGCGGCCTTGGCCGATGCGCTCGTCTCCCAAGGAGAACCACGAGCCCGACTTACGCACCACGCCCAGCTCCAGGCCCATGTCGAGGAGCTCACCGGAGCGGGAGATGCCGTGGCCGTAGAGGATGTCGAACTCGACGGTGCGGAAGGGCGGCGCCACCTTGTTCTTGACCACCTTGACCTTGGTGCGGTTGCCGACGACCTCTTCGCCCTTCTTGATGGCGCCGATGCGGCGGATGTCCATGCGGATGGAGGCGTAGAACTTGAGCGCGTTGCCGCCGGAGGTGGTCTCGGGGCTGCCGAACATGACGCCGATCTTGTGGCGGACCTGGTTGATGAAGATCATCACCGTGTCCGAGCGGCTGATGGTGCCGGTGAGCTTACGGAGGGCCTGGGACATCAGGCGGGCCTGCAAGCCGGGCATCTGATCGCCCATGTCGCCCTCAAGCTCGGCCTTGGGCACGAGCGCGGCGACGGAGTCGATGACGACGACGGAGACGGCGTTGGAGCGCACGAGCGTCTCGGCGATCTCCAGGGCCTGCTCGCCGAAGTCGGGCTGGGAGATGAGCAGCTCGTCGATGTTGACGCCGAGCTTCGCGGCGTAGCTCACGTCCAGGGCGTGCTCGGCGTCGATGAAGGCCGCCACGCCGCCTTGCTTCTGGGCCTCGGCGATGATGTGTAAGGCGAGCGTCGTCTTGCCCGAGGACTCCGGACCGTACACCTCGATGACGCGGCCCTTGGGCACACCGCCCACACCCAGGGCCAGATCGAGGCCCACAGACCCCGTCGAGATCGCCTGGATGACCGGGCGGTCGGCCTCACCGAGACGCATGATCGAGCCCTTGCCGAACTGGCGCTCGATGCTGGTGATGGCGGCGTTGATGGCTTGGGCGCGGTCTTTGTCGAGGGGCATGGTGTTCACCTTTGCGGCTTGAAGTGGTTTGGGAGAGAGGCGGGAAGGTCAGCGGTGAAGAGGCAGGAGCGCGGCGGTTGTGGGGGGAGCGAACACACACTGAATACCCTGGCACCCCGCCAAAAAATGACCGCGCAACACAGGGTCAGAGATTGTCCCCGCTCAGCACGCCCTGGAGGTGCCGACGGAGGAGATCCAGGGCGCTGGCGGCGGCGTAGCGGGTGATACGATCCCGATCGCCGCCGAGGCGGAGCTGGCGGTGAAAGGTGCCCTCCGGCGTCGCCAGGGCCACATGCACCGTGCCCACGGGCTTCTCGGGGGTGCCGCCGCCGGGCCCGGCGACGCCGGTGGTGGAGAGGCCGTAGGTGGTGCCCGCGCGGTCGCGGATGCCTTCGGCGAGCTGGCGGGCGACGATCTCCGAGACCGCGCCGTACTGGGCCAAGGCCCCGGCGTCGACGTCACAGGTGCGCATCTTGGCCTCGTTGGCGTAGACGCAGGCGCCCTCCATGAAGACGACGGAGGCCCCGGAGACCGACGTGATCGCCGCCGAGAGCCGCCCGCCGGTGCAGGACTCCGCCGTGGCCAGCGTCTCCCCCCGGGCGCTGAGCGCGGCGACGATGACCTCCTCCAAGGCCCCGGTGTCGACGCCAAACACGGCCTTGCCGATGGCCGCCTGGACCTGGGCGATCAAGGGGCTCAGGCGCTCGTCGGGCACGTCCGGGCGCACCCGGAGCTTGACCTGCACCTCGGGGCTCATCGCGCGGAAGCCGATGGTGACCCCGTCGATGCCCTGGAAGGGCCGCATGATCTCCTCAAGCTGGCTCTCCGGCGCGCCCATGCACCGAAACGTGACGAGGCGACCGGGGCGCAGCGAGAACCGGCGGACGAGGTCGGGCTGGATGTGCTCGGCCCACATGCCCTTCATCTCTCGGGGCACCCCGGGCAAGAAGTAGCCCACCGACGGCGCCTGGCCTTCGCGCGGCGACTCCACCGAGAAGCCCGGCGCGGTGCCGAAGTTGTTCTGGAGCGCCGTGGCGCCTTGGGGCAACATCGCCTGCTTGCGGTTGGCGTCGGACATACGCCGCCCGATCAAGGTGAAGATCGCCTGGATGTGCGTGAGCGAGGGCTCGTGCAGGACCAGCGGCACGCCGAGCACCGTGGCGAGGGCCTCGGCGGTGAGATCGTCCGCTGTTGGGCCCAGGCCGCCGGTGCACAAGAGCACATCCGCGCTGCGGAGGCCCTCGGCGATGGCGGCGACGATGTCGTCCATCACGTCGCCGACGGTCACCCGGCGCGTCACCAAGAAGCCCAGCTCGGTGAGCCACTCGGACAGGGTGGCGGCGTTGGTGTCGACGGTCTGGCCCGTGATCACCTCGTCGCCTTGGGAGAGCAAGAATACGGTGGGGGGACGCGGTGGCTGGTGCATGGTCAGCTCCTGGACCTGAACTTCTGTACAGTAACCCCCGAGGGGTGATGACGCAAAAAACTGGCCGGGCAGTCGGCCTCGATGTTGGCACAAAGACGATCGGGGTGGCGATCTCCGACCCGCTGGGGCTCATCGCCCGGCCTCTGCGCACCTTGAGCCGCCAAGGCGTCAACAAAGACGCCGCCGCCCTGGCCACGATCTGCGCGGCGCAGGAGGCGCGTCACCTCATCGTCGGCCTGCCCTTAGAGCTCGACGGCGCCGAGGAGCGCTCCGCCCGCCTGGCCCGGCAGATCGGCGAGGCCTTGGGCGCGCTCACCGGGCTCAAGCCGGTGTACATCGACGAGCGCTTCACGTCGGTCGAGGCCACGGAGCGCTTGATTGAGCAGAACGTCTCCCGCGCCCGCCGCAAGCAGATCATCGACCAGGAGGCCGCGGTGATCATCCTGCAGAGCTGGCTTGACCACGGGGACTGGTCGCGGATCGACGGCTAAGGCATCGCGCCGGGCAGGGCCTCGCCCCGGAGGAGCTGCTCTACGCCGAGCAGCGCGCAGCCGACGTGCTGCACGGCGTCCACCTGCACCATCAGGCGCCAGGGGCGGTCGCGGAAGCCGCCGATGAGGCGCTCGGGGCGGCCCAGAAACGGCGCGTCGGCGGCCTGGTAGGCGTTGCCCAGCAGGG
>JBEAVX010000552.1:0-2865 GCA_041160755.1 Pseudomonadota bacterium | reverse complement strand
GGGACGGGGCCGAGGGGGATGCCCGTGGTCTCGATGGTGACGCGGGGGGCCAGGAGGTGGGTGGCCTCGGGCATCTTCTCCATCGCGACGTAGAGGGCGCGACGGCCCTCGGCGGTCAGCGCGCCGGTCTGGACGAAGCCAGCCTGCATGCCGATGGCGCCGTCAAGGCCGTAGCTGCCCGGCATGATCGCCGCGCCTTCGTTCTTGAAGAGGTGGCCGAAGTCGATGGCGAGGATGTAGGCGCCGCACTCCTCGGCGTTCGTGGCGCCGAGGACGGTGTAGTCAGCCTTGGCGAAGGGGATGGGGGCGCCGGGGATGGTGGCGCCCTTGAGCGCGCAGCCGGTGCTGACCGCGGCGATGGCGGCGATGGCGAAGAGGAACCGCTTCATGGTGTTTTCTCCCAGCCGAAGTGGCTGATTGTCGGGGAAGTGGACGAATGGAGCGGCGCTTATCCGAGCGGCGACAGGCCTGTCAAGGTGCGGACAGATCAGACCACGAAAGCGACGACGAAAGCGACGGCGAGCGTATCCAGAGCCGCGAAGGACGAGTTAGACTTCGCCGACTCCATTCTTGGGTGAGGTCCAATGTTCAACCTCAGCGATGACCAGCGCGCCTTGCAGGAGGCCGCGCGCTCCGCCGCTCAGTCCGTCCTCGCGGGCACCCTCAAAGAGGACGATGAGGCTGAGCGATTCCGCAGAGAGCAGTTCGAGGCGCTCGGCGAGGCGGGCCTCTGCGGCATCCCCACAGCGGAGCGTCTCGGCGGTCTGGGGCTAGGCTATCTGGAGTACGCCCTGGTGCTGGAGGAGATCGCCCGCGTCTCCGCGTCTTACGCGGTGACCGTCGCGGTGAACGGCCTGCCGCAGATCATCCTCGCCCAGTTCGGCGACGAGGCCCAGCGTGAGCGCTGGATGCCCGGCCTCGCCGCAGGAAAGCTCCTCGGGGCGTTCGCGCTCTCTGAGCCCGGCTCAGGCTCCGACGCGGCCTCGCTCACGACGACGGCGAAGCGGGAAGGGGACGAGTGGGTGCTCAACGGCACCAAGTTCTGGATCACCCACGGCGGCTACGCCGACGTCTACGTGGTCATGGCGCGCAGCGGCGGCCCTGGGCCCCGGGGGATCAGCGCGTTCTTGGTGCCCGCGGGCACGCCGGGGCTCACCTACGGCAAAAAAGAAGAGAAGATGGGCCTGCGCGCCAGCCCCACCGCCGAGATCATCCTAGAGAACGCCCGAATCCCCGCGTCGAACCTCATCGGCCAAGAGGGGGAGGGGTTTCGGGTCGCGCTCTCGGCGCTCGACTCTGGGCGCATCACCATCGGCGCCATCGCCGTGGGCATCTGCCAGGCCAGCTTAGACGTCGCCGCGGCCTACGCCTGCCAGCGTCAGCAGTTTAAGCAGCCGATCATCGACTTCCAGGCCGTCGGGTTCATGCTCGCCGACATGGCGTGTAAGACGGAGACCGCGCGGCTCTTGGTGCACAAGGCGGCCTGTCTGCGGGATCGCGGCGAGGTCTACACCCACGTCGCGGCCATGGCGAAGTGTGTGGCCACAGACGCCGGCCTCGCGGTCTCCCAAGACGCGGTCCAGGTGCTCGGCGGCTACGGTTACACCCGCGAGTACCCCGTGGAGCGTTACATGCGCGACTCCAAGGTGATGCAGATCGTCGAGGGCACGAACCAGGTCCAACGCCTCGTCATCGCGCGGCACCTCAAGCGCCAGTACGAGGGCGCGTGACCCAGCGCGCATCTCCGCGCGGTGGACTCCACAGCGCGCCCCTCCGGTGGCATAATTCAGCAGCGCGCGCTCTGGCGAGTCCGCGTGACGTCTGCTGCCCTGTAGTACCATTCGGACTCTGCTCCATGAAGCTGTCCGCCAGCCGAGTTCACGATGAAGATCTGTAGCCTCTGCGGACTGACCTACCACGACCGCGTGGACTTCTGCTTCGCGGAGGGCGAGCCCCTCGTCATCGCGACGCCCCAGGCCCAGCGACCGCAGCCCGTGGCGTCGCCGACCTTGGCGAGTTTACGCGCGGGCGCCCCCGACGTGGCCGCCCAGGCCGGCGGCGGGGCGATGTCCCGCAGCTCCTCGCCGACGCTCTTGCCCGACATGGAGTTTGAGGACGACGACCCGCTGACGCCGACCCACGAGGACGGCGGCTCGATGTCCGATCGTGCGGATCCGACGATCATCCCTGACGAAGACGACGACAACGCGCCGCCTCCGCCGCCGCTCGTGCGTCGGTTCTTGCCCGCCGAGACGGCGGACCTGCCGCTGCCCCCGCGCACGACCTCCGTCGCGCGGGTGACCGAGCCCGCGCGCCCGGTGACGCCCCAAGCGCCGTCAAGGCCCGCCGCGCCGCCGCCTGCGCCGATCTCGCGGCCGGTCGCGCCGCCGCCTGCGCCCTATGGCGCGGGCATGGACTTAGAGGACAACGAAGACGACGGCGTCGTAGACGAGCTGATGGAGGATGAGGACGACGGTCCCGCCGTCGGCTTTGGCCTGCCGCCTCGGGGCGCCGCGCCGAGCTACCCGCCGAACCAAGGCGGCTATCCCCAAGGGCAGGGCGTTTACCCGAACAACCCGGGGCCGTCGCCCGCCCAAGGGTACGGACAAGGCCCGGCCCCGTACAACCCCGTTGGGTTCGGCGCGGCGAGCGGCCCGGCGCCGCTGCCGACGCCGATGCACCCGCCACAGCCCGAAGAGCGCCCGCGTGGCCTGATGATCCTGATCGCGCTCATGGCGTTGATCGGCGTCGGCGGCGTCGCGCTCCTGATCTCCGAGATGGGTGGGGACGAGGTCCAGACGCCTCCCGTCGCCGGAGACCCGCCCAGCGGCGAGGTCGGCACGCCTGCGGAGCAGGTTGAGCCGG
>JBEAVX010000531.1:0-5131 GCA_041160755.1 Pseudomonadota bacterium | reverse complement strand
CCTTGGACCCGGCCCTCGCCGCGCGCTCATGGCCCGACGGCGCCGGGGCGGATCTCCTCGATCCCGTCGCCGCGACGGCCTGCTCCACGAAGGCCGTGACGGCCTCGGCCCAGGCGGGGTTGATCGGGCCCGTGGGGTCGAGCACGCCGTCGGGGCGAGGCCGCGCCAGGGGGGCCCGGGCCAAGAACGCCGTCGCGGCGACGGGATCGAGGAGATCCGCCCCGGCGCCGTCGGGCCACGAGCGCGCGGCGAGGGCCGGGTCCAAGGCGACGGCGTCGCAGATCAAGAAGTACTGGTCGAGCTTGTCGCTCAGGGCGTCGAGCGCGGCCAAGGCGGCCTCGGTGCGGTCGCCCAAGGGCTGCACCGTCGCCGCGTCGGTCACCCCAAGATCCACCCAGGCGATCCAGGCGGCGATCTCGGCGAGGGCCCGGTCGAGGCTCCCTGCGCTCACGGCGGGCTGGCCCGTGGGGTGGGCCTCGGCGCCGCCGACGGTGATCACCCGCTCGATGAACGCGCGCAGGGCGGCGTCCTCGGCGGCGCTGGCCAAGGCGAGCCCGGCCTCGGAGAGCCCCCGCGCCTCCTCCTCGGCCCGCACGGCGCGCACGTCCGCGAGGCTCAGCTCCGTCGCGCCGGGGCGACCCAGCCGGGTGAGCGCGCGCTCGGCCTCGGCGCGAAGCCGGGCGCCCTCACCGCTCTTGTGGAGCGCGGCGAGGCGGAGGGTGTCGCGCCCCGCGTCGAGATCGGCGGTGTCGGCCAGAGCGTCTAAGGTCCAGCGGATCCCCGCTTGCAGCTCATCAATGCGCAGGCGCCCGTCCCCGTCGGCGTCGAGGCCCTTGAGGAAGACGGGGTCCATCCGCAAGGTGCTCAAGGGCGCGGCGTTCGCGGCCCAGAGCGCCGGATCGAGGGTGAGGAGGCCCTTGAGGTCCGCCGCGCGGGTCAGCTCGGGGTGCCAGCCGCGTCCGAGACGCACAAATCGTAGGTCGGTCGTCGCCATGATTCTCTCCAGGTCGTTCTGCTTTGGCTCATAGCGTGGGGCGATTCTCACCGCGATTACACGCGGCTGTCCTCTCCGGGGCTTTCACACGGCGACACGACGCGGTATCAAAGACAGAACTCTCTGAGGGCTGATCATGACGACTCTGCTGCTCCTCCTCGCCTGCCAGAAAGACCCTGACTTCGCCACGATTCGCGCGGAGATCACCCCGGCGTCCGCCTACGGCGTCGACGCCGGCCTGGGCCTCGTCGCCGCCACGCCCCTGCCGCCGGAGCTCGATCTCACGAACACCGTCTGGCGCCTGAGCGCCGAGGTCGACGCCTCCGAGGGCATCACGCCGTACACGGTCACCTTCGCCCGAGACGGCCGCCTCATCTGCACCCACCCCAACGACACCACGCCCGACAACGACACCTGGTCCCAGGTCGGCGCCAAGGTGCGGATCGCGTTCAACGACAACTACGCGGTCTACGAGCTCCAGTTTGACGACTGGAGCAAGATCAGCGGCACCGCCAAGAACATCACCGAGCTCACCTGGACGGCGAGCCTCGTCCGTGAGCCCGCGCCGGGCACCGGCGGCTATGACGCCGCGCTCAGCGGCCAGCTCTGGTCGTTGAAGTACACCTCGCCCAGCGGCGAGCCCCGGGACCACAAGCTCGCCTTCCACCAAGGCGGCGGCGTGTGGACGAGCGAGATGGAGACGGCCCAAGGCCACGTCTGGTCGTCCACCCCCGAGGCGCTGACCTTCTCATTTAATGAGGGCTACGCCACCTACACCGCGAAGGCCGCTGGCGCGGACCGCTACGAGGGCCAAGCGAAGAACGTCCAGAGCGAGGGCTGGAGCTTCACCCTGGAGCGCACCGCCGAGCGCGCGGCCACGCTCAAGGTCGGCGCGGCGGCCCCGGCGGATCTCCGCGCCGCCGTGGTCGGCACCACCTGGCTCGTGGACGACTACGACGCCAACCAGCCCACGGATTTCACGATCACCCTGAACGCCGACGGCAGCCTCACCCGCAGCAGCTTCGAGTCGGGCAACCCGTCGGGCGCCGACGCCTGGGAGATCGCCGGCAACAAGCTCGTCTTCCGCATCAACGACGGCTTCTCGACCCACGAGAACGTCGTCGTCGGCGAGGGCGTGATGTTGGGCTACGCCGTGAACCGCGACGGCTATGAGTGGCCGTACCTGCTCCTCCGCCAGCCCTGATTCGCGCGGGCAGCCCCACAAAACACGACGGGCCTGCGGGGGTGAACCGCAGGCCCGGTCAACGCGCCAGCGAGACGGTCAGAGCTTGCCGGTGATGTCGATGACGTGCAGGCGCCGCCAGTCCGCGCCTTCGCTGGGCAAGGCCGTGAACGCGACGAGGGTGCGGCCCCCGGCGACGGTCAGCGCGGGCTCACCGCAGGCGACGAGGCCCGTGGGGATCTCGACGGTGCCCGAGCCATCCAGGCGCGTGACGAGCAGGCGGTCGGCCTTCTCGGGCACGGAGGACGCGTAGACGACGGCGCCGCCGTCCGGGGTGACGGCCGGGGCCGAGCGGGACGGCAGGCGCACGTCCTGGGCGATGACCACACGCTCACCGGACTTGCCCGTCACGGCGATGTCCCAGTGGCCCTCGCCGCGCTCGGAGGTGAAGTAAACGACCTTGTCGCCGACCCAACGCGGCCGGGTCTGATCGCCGTTGCCGCCCTTGAGCGGAGGCGTCGTCGCGCCGCTGCTCCAGGTGAACAGGTCCTGGTTGCCGTCGTTCTTGCGCGAGAAGACCAGGGTGTCCCCGGCGTCGTTGAAGTTGGGGAAGTTCTCGGAGGCCTCCGTCGCCGCGCCGCCCATGACGCCCAGATCACCCTTCTCCAGGTTCCAGACGTACACATCGCCGCTGCCGGTGACGTCGGAGATGAAGGCGAAGCGTTTGCCGCTCTTGGAGATCGCCGCCGAGCTGATGTTGCCCTGGATCTGGGCGTTCGTGATCAGCTCGTTCGGCGCGCCGGAGCCGGGGTTCGCGTAGTACAGCCGCCGCTTGCCGCCGGGGTTTGAGCCCTCGAAGACGATCATCAAGGCCGGGGTCGTCGCCCAGACGGGGCTGGCCGCGAAGTAGCCGCCCGCGCCGAAGCTCGTCGAGGCGCCGGGGATGCGGAGCTGCGTCGGGGTGCCCGGCGCGCTGCCGTTCATCTTCGTGAGCCAGAGCTCCACGACGTTGGACATGTTGTTGACCTCAAAGGACAACCACTGACCGTCGGGAGACCAGACCGGGTTCTGAACGTGGCCGCCGTCCTTTGACGAGACCTCGACCCCCAAGGCGGGGCCGGTGAGGAGGAGGGCGATGGCGGCGAGGAGCCTCGCGGGGGTGCGTCCGAGCATCACTTGTTCCTCTTTGGCGCCGGGGCGATGGTGAGGGCCACCTGGCCCCAGGGGTACAGACGAACGCCGCTCGCCAAGGCGCCTCCGCCGACGCTGACCGCGCCTTGGAGGCCATCACCGAGGTCGAACAAGGCGTAACCGACGGAGAGAGAGGCGCCGGGAGCGGTGAGACGACCGCTCATGGTGCCGCCCGCTTGAGCGTTCTCGGTGAAGTAGACACACCAAGGGTTCGCCTCAATTCCATCGGCGGACTGACATTCTTCAGGTTGGATCGTGACGTCCGTCGGGGACTGCACCGTCGCCACGCCGGTCGCGAAGACCCCGCCCGCGGTGATCCAGAGGTCGCTCATCCGCAGGACCGCGCTGAGCTGGCCGTAGCCGAGGTGCGCGGTGACGCCGCCGGCCTTGTCGGTGACGACCTCGTCTTCGCCGAGGGGGTTGATGAGGTTGTGGTAGCCCACGGTGAGCGCGACGCCGAAGTTCTGGGAGAGGCCGAGCTCGACGCCGACCCCAGCCCGCGCGCCGACGGCGGAGAAGGCGCCGGGGGCGGTGGTGCCTTCAGCGCTGGGGCTCAGGCCCAAGGTGTAGGCGCCGCCGACGTCGATGCGGGGGCCCGCCCAGGTCAGGCCGCCGCCGCCGCTGCCCTTCTCGCCGCCCTCGGCGACGAGCTTCACGTTGATCGGCGCGCCGCCGCTGGCCACGGAGAAGGACTTGGTGAGCGTGCCGTCGGTGAAGGTGTAGTTGCCCACGGGCAGCAGGCCGGAGAACTCACGGGTCTCGGCGAGGGTCTTCTGGGCGACCTCGACGGCGAGGCGCTGGTCGGTGGCGAAGAGCATCGCCTCGATGGTCAGCGTCGCCGTGGCCTCTTTGTTGGGGCTCTTGAGGGTGACGGGGACGTAGTTGGCGTTGATCTCATCGAGCCAGGCCTGGGACTCGGCGTTGGCCTCGACGGTGAGGGCCTGGGTGAGCCGGTCTTTGCAGGACGCCATGTCGCCGAGGCCACGGGCGGCCTGGGCGCCGAGCAGCCAGTCCTCGTACGTGAGCACCTCGCCAGACTTTTGCAGCGCGAGGAGCTCCTGAAAGCTGCGCTCGACACCCGCCCAGATGTTCTTCTGGGCCTTCTTCTCCATGTCTTCAGAGAGCCGACGGTGCTCGGCTTTCTCGACCTCACCCGCATAGGTGGGCGACGACAAGGCGAAGGACAAGGCGGCGGTGAGAAACGCGGCGCGGCCAAGGAGGCGTGCGGTCATGAGGCGGCCTCGGTCACAGGAGGTGGGCTGACGGCGTGATGATAACAGGCGACATGGTGATGCTCATTCTCACCCATTCGGGTGAGGGTCGGGGCGCGCTCCGCGCAGCGGGCGGCCACGGCGCCGACGGCGAGGGGACAGTCGAGGCGAAAGGGACAACCCTCCGACGCGAGGCCGTTGCGCGGGAGATCTGCCGACCAAGGATCAAAGAGCAGGCGCGAGTACGGGTGCGCGGGCTCGTCCTCCTCGGCGCGCAGCGTCTCGATGACCCGGCCATCGAGCATGACCATGGTGCGGTTGGTCCATTTGCGTGCGGCGGACATGTCATGTGTCACCAGGATACACGCAGCGTCCTTGGGCAGATTGCCGATCAGATCACGAAGCACCTCTTCGCGTCGATCGGGCTCCAGACCCGAGGTGGGCTCATCGGCGACGACCAGCCGCGGGTGCAGCGCGAGCACCCGGGCCAAGGTCACCCGGCGCTGCTCACCGCCCGACATCTGCCGGGGCAAAGCCTCGGCGCGAGCGCCA
>JBEAVX010000510.1:0-9890 GCA_041160755.1 Pseudomonadota bacterium | reverse complement strand
GATCAAGCAGGCGTCGAGCGCCACGCCGACCGAGGGCCTCTACGCCGCGCTGCTCGTTGAGGCCGAGCTGTCTCCCCGCACCCTCAAACGGCACACGGGCTGCGGCCTCGCGCCCTTCGTCGAGGCCCTGGAGAGAGACTACGCCCCGGCCATTTTGCCCTGAGCGGAGGGCCCACCCGCCACGCTCATCCCCGGCGGCGCCTGCCCGGGCACGCCCTGGCGGTTCGCCGCGACGAGCTCGCTGCGCTTCACCCAGCCCAAGGGGTTGGGGCCCTCGCCTTGGTTCGCTGTGGCCTGGGCCACACGCACGTAGACCTCTTCGCCCTCTTGGCGCTGCTCCAGGACGGTCAGCTCGACGCCCACTGGCACGGGGGTCGTGGGCTCTTTGGGGCTCAGATCCTCGTCGAGGACCAAGGCGGATGGATCTTGGCAGATGAGGCGCTCGCCTTGGTCGCCGCCCGCCGCGTTGCCGCCCGGCGCCTGGGCCGTGGGGGCGGACTGCGCCGTCTGCGCCGAGAGGCTCACCGTGGACTCACCGCCCGCCGTGGCCGCCTGGGACTCGGCGGGGGCCGAGATTGAGGGCGCGTCAAAGGCGACGTCTACCCCCCAGCCCGCGTCAACGGCGTCGAGCTGGGGCGCCAAGGCGCGCTCGTTGAAGCTCGCCTCACGCTCGGCGTGGTCGGAGGGGTCGGAGACGCCGCCTTCGGTGGGCAGGCGGCCCTCGATGGCCTGGGCGACGTGGGTGAGCTCGTGCAGGAGCAGGCGGTCGCCGCCGGGGGTGCCGGGGCTCAGCTCGCCGCTGCCGAAGAAGATGTCGGTGCCGACGGTGAAGGCGTGGGCGTTGAGCGCACGGGCCAAGGCGCTGACCTCGGCGCCGACGTGGATTCGAACGTCGCTGAGATCGTGGTCGAGCACCGCGCCGAACCGCGCGGCCTGATCCGACGGCAAGGGGCTGCCGCCGCCGAGCATCGTCTCGACCCGGCGCATCACGTCCGGCGGGGCGTCGCCGTAGGCGTGGCGGAAGACGGAGCGCGCGGCGCGCAGCACGGCGCTAAAGTTCGCCTCGGCGGCCGCACCTCCGGACTGCGCCTCGGTGTTCGCCTCGACGTCACCGGTGATGACGTCGGCGTCCAGGGCGTCGGCGTCGAGGGATCCAAACCCGAGCTCGATCTGCGCGAGGCCCATCGCCTCCCGCAGCCGCTCCTGTGAGGCGTTCAGCAGCCGATGTTCTGGCGCGACCCCCGCCTCGGTCAAGGCCAGGTCGAGCACGATCACCGGGCCCATGCCGTCGAGCCCATGCCCCGCCAAGGCCTCCGCGACGAGCGCCTGGCTTAACGGAGACGCCGTCCGCTCGCCCTGCGCCTCGGGCTTGGTCAACACGGCGGCCTGGACTTGGCGCTGGGGGCGACGTTGAACGCTGAGGCTCATGGGGGCTCCACGGGGTGAGCGGGAGCGCAGAGTATACCGCAGCCCGCGCAAAAACTGAGGCCAATTCGTGGGCCGGACGCCGACGGGTTGGCCTGCGCTCCCCAGGCGCCGGATCACCACGATTCTGCCGCTGGGCTGGCCGAGGCCACAGCGCCAGGGCCGCCGGTCCATTAAGCTGGGTTGATGTTCCCGGCTCTGCTCACGCTGATGACCTTGGCCTGTGACGCCCCGACGCCCGCGCCGCGCGCCTTCGACGCCGCCGCGCCGGACACCGTGATCTTGGTGATCGGCTGCACCCTGCGCGCCGACCGGCTGCACAGCTACGGCAACCCCCGGGCCACGAGCCCCACCCTCGACCAGCTCGCCGCCGAGGGCGCCCGGGTCGAGAACCTCGTCTCCAACGCGCCCTGGACGCGCCCCGCCCTCGCCGCGCTCACCACGGGCCGCTACCCCCTGAGCCTCGGGATCGACGACCCCAAGAACGGCGGCTTCACCAACCGGGGCCTGCACCCCGACGTAGACACCCTCGCCGAGCGCTTCGCCGACGCGGGCTGGGCCACGATCGGCGCCACGGCGAACCCCAACGCCAACGCCGTCTTTGGGCTGCACCAAGGCTTCACGACGTACCAGGAGGCCACGGGCCTGTGGCGAGAGGACCGCCGCAAGGTCGCCGGGGGTGACGTTGTGCGGGCCTGGGCTGAAGAGGCCTCCAAGGTCAAAGGCAAACTCTTCGGGCAGCTCGTGCTCGTAGACACCCACAAGCCCCTCGCTGAGGCCCGCCGCCAGCGCCTCAGCCTGGGCCTCGGCGCGCTCTTTTGGCCGACGGACCTCGACCGCTACGACGCCGCCTTGCTCGTGCTCGACGCGGCGATTCGTCGCTTGGACGAGGCGCTCGTCGCCATGGGCCGTGGCGGGCGGCTCCTGTTTGTCGTGGGCGACCACGGCGAGGGCCTGTACACCCCGCCCAAGGCCGGGAAAGCCCACGGGCGCTACCTGTACGACGCGAACCTCAACGTGCCTTGGATCGCCCATGGCCCCGGCGTGAAGCCTGGCGCGGTGATCGGCGGGCTCACCCAGTCCATCGACGTGGGGCCGACGCTCCTGGACCTCGCGGGCCTGCCCCCGTCCGCACAGATGCACGGGCGCTCCCAAGGCGCGGCCCTGCGCGGCGGCCTCGACGCCGACAACCCCTGGCTGTTCGCCGAGACCTACTTTGGCCCGGAGCACAAGGCCCGGCTCACCACGCCGGAGTGGACGTACCTGCGCAACCACCGCGTCCCGGTGACCTCTCCCAAAGGGGAGGAGCTCTACCGCGCCCGGGACAAGCTCCAAGGCGAAGACGTCTCCCCCCGCGAACAGGCCACCCTGAGCGCCTTCCGGGCGCAGTCCGAGGCGCTTCAGGCCCGCCTCACCGCCGAGCAGCAGCTCTGGGAGATTCAGGGCGTGAGCGACGAGGTCAAAGAGCAGCTCCAGCAGCTCGGGTATGTTGAGCCCGAGTGATCCCGAGGTGACGATGCGCGCTGCGACTCTGAGCCTGAGCCTCCTCGCCGCCTGCGGCGCGACGAACGACGCCGCCGACCCCTGGGCGCCGTTCTCCCCGACGCTGCAGGCCCGGGTGATCGGCCTCGTCCGCCAAGACGCCCCGCCCGCCGACCCCACGAACGCCTACGCCGACCGCGCGGACGCCGCCGCGCTCGGCCAGTTCTTGTACTTCGACCCCCGGCTGAGCGCGGGCTTCCTGCGCCCCGAGCAGGCCGGCGCCAAAGACGTCTCCTGCGCCACCTGCCACGCCGGAGACCTGGGCCTCGCCGACGGCCTCGCCCTCGCCGTGGGCCAGGCCGAGGTCACCCGCAACGCCCCGACCGTGCTCAACACGGCCTTCAACCGCTGGTTCTTCTGGGACGGCCGCGCCGACTCCCACTGGGCCCAGGCGCTGGGCCCCCTGGAGAACCCTCTGGAGCACGGCGTGAGCCGCGAAGAGGTCGTGGCGTTTGTGCAGGGGGAGCCCGAGCTCGCCGCCGCTTACACCTCCGTCTTTGGTCAGAGCCCCGCCGCCGAGCCCGACCCCGACCGCGTCTTCGTGAACGTCGGCAAAGCCATCGCCGCCTACGAGCGCCTGCTCGTGACCGGCGACGCGCCGCTGGACACCTTCGCCCGGGCGATGTCAGCGGGCGACACCGCGGCGATGTCGGCGGCGCTCAGCCCCGAGGCGCGTGAGGGCCTGGCGCTGTTCGTCGGCGAGGCCCGCTGCCACCTCTGCCACGCGGGCCCCAACCTCACCGACCTTGAGTTCCACAACGTCGGCCTCTCCGTCGAGGACGACGGCCTCAAAGACCGCCGTGACGGCCTGGCCGTGGTGCTGAACGACCCGTTCAACGGCGCCGGGGCCTACTCCGACGACCCGGTCTTCGGCGCGCGCAAGCTCGCCAACCTCCAGGTCTATGAGGTGGACGACCCCGAAGGGGAGCACCTCGACGGCCAGTTCAAGACGCCGAACCTGCGCGCCGTCTCCCTCACCGCGCCGTACATGCACGACGGTCGTTTTGAGACCTTGGCCGAGGTGCTGGAGCACTACAACGAGCTGCCGCCCCAGACCTTAGACGGCCACCGCGAAGAGACGCTCCTGCCCCTGGAGCTCAGCGACGCGGATCTCGCGGCGCTGGAGGCCTTCTTGGAGGAGGGCCTCGCCGCGGAGCTGCCCTCGGTGAGCCTGCTCACGGCGCCGGACGCGCCGACGCCGTGAGCGGCGGGGCTCAGCGGGGGCTCAGAGGCCGCCGCCGAACAGCCCGTAGACCTTCCCGATGTAGTACGCGCCGATGAGGATGTCGTCCTCGCCGTCGCCGTTGGCGTCGATGGTCTCGCTGTTGCGACCCACGTAGCCGGTGCTCGTCGTGCCCGTGAAGGTGGCGTCGGCGGCGGTCACGGACATGCTGCCCGAGAGCGGTCCGTAGAAGACGTACAGGGCGCCCACAGAGCTTGTGGAGCCGACATCAACGCCGGTCGCCCCGGCGTAGACGTCGCTGTAGCCGTCGCCGTTGACGTCCGCGCCGCCAACGGAGCTGCCGACGCCGTCGCTCGCCGTCTTGCCACACATCGTGGCGGCCGCCGCGCTGCTGATGGTCTTGGCGCCCGAGAGCCGGGTGGCCCCGCCGTGGATGAGGTACGCGCAGCCCGCGTCCGAGGCGCCGGTGTCCGAGCCGGTCGCGCCGAGCACGAGGTCATCATAGCCGTCGCCGTTCACGTCCCCGGCGCTCTCCGGGAACTCAGCGAGGTAGTCATACGCCACCCCACCCAAGAAGCTCGCGTTGGCGAAGGCGACGCTGAACGAGACGCTCGTGCTCAGCGTGCCCGCCGTCCCATAAAAGATGTAGGCGCCGCCGATGGAGTAGGTCGTGCCCGAGTCGATGTACTTTGAGCCCGCGACGAGATCGTTGTAGCCGTCGCCGTCGAGGTCGATGGGCCCCGCGATGGAGTGCAGGTCACCCATGTAGTCGCTCGACAAGACGCCGGTGATGGTCAGCTTCGCCGCCGTGGTCACCGTGGACATGCCCGAGTAGCGCGTCGCCGAGCCCGGGATGATGTACACCGCACCCGCCGACGAGGCCGGGGAGTCCGTGCCCCAGGCGCCGACCGCGAGCTCGTCGTAGCCGTCGCCGTTCACGTCGCCGATGAACTTCACGACATCGCCGAGGTAGTCGCTGGAGGTGGCCCCGGCGAAGCTCGCGTCCAAGGCGGCGAAGGACGTGCTGCCCGAGAGCTTGGTGGCGCTGCCGTACCGCAGGCCGACGAGGCCGCCGCTGCTGCGGGAGGAGGGGTCATACCCGGACCCGCCGATGACGATGTCGTCGTAGCCGTCGCCGTTGAGGTCACCGCCCGTCGCCACGGCTTTGCCCGCGTAGTCGTAGGCCACCACGCCGTCGAGGGAGGCGTCATAGGACGAGGTGACCGTGCGGTCGGCGGTGAGGGGGCCATAGAGGACGTAGGAGCGTCCCGCCGAGGTGGCGGAGCCGACCGTGATGGTGTACGAGCTGACCACGAGGTCGTCGTAGCCGTCGCCGTTGATGTCACCCGCGCCCATGTCATAGCCAAGGTAGGAGCTGGAGCCGTCGGAGAGCGTGAAGTTGGCGTTGCTGACGCCGAGGGTGCCCGAGATGCCGCAGCCCGTCGAGTCGCCGGAGCAGTCCTCGTCGATGCCGGTGTTGCAGACCTCGACGCCATCCGGGCTCACCGCCGCGAGGCTGTCGTCGCAGTCGCCGTCGAGGGTGGAGTAGCCCGAGGGCAGCGCGCAGCGCATGAGCCCGGTGCCGTCGAGGCCGAAGCCGTCACCATCGCCGTCGAGGTAGACCGCGATCCCGTCGCTGGTGTCGATGGAGGGGTCGTTGTCCTCAGTGAGGCCGTCGCAGTCGTTGTCCGTGCCGCCATCACAGACCTCCGTGGCGGCGGGGTTCACCGTGGCGCGCAGATCATCACAGTCGGTCTTGTCGGCGACGTAGCCCGAGGGGGCGTCGCAGGCCTTGGTGCTGTAGCGGCTGCTGCCGTAGGTGTCGGCGTCGGCGTCGGCGTACCAGGTGGAGGTGCCGCTGACGCCGGAGTCGTCGTCGTCGATGAGGCCGTCGCAGTCGTTGTCGAGCTCATCACAGGTCTCGCCGGCGCCGGGGAAGATCGTCGCGTCGGCGCTGTCGCAGTCGCCGCCATCGGCGACGTAGCCCGCGGGCTCGACGCAGGCCGTCACCGGCGCCCCGGCGCTGTCGCCGAAGCCGTCGCCGTCGCCGTCTGGCAGCCACGCGGAGCCCTCGCCCGAGGCCAAGCTGTCGTCGTCGTCGATGAGGCTGTCGCAGTCGTTGTCGACGCTGTCGCAGAGCTCGTCCGCGGCGGGGTTCACGTCGTCGCGGAGGTCGTTGCAGTCCGTGGCGTCGGTGACGTAGCCCGAGGGCTGCTCGCAGGCCGTGAGGGTGAACCGGGTGCCGCCGTAGCCGTCGCTGTCGCTGTCGCCGTACCAGCGGGTGAGCCCGACGCTCACCGAGCTGTCGTCGTCGTCGATGAGGCCGTCGCAGTCGTTGTCGAGCTCGTCGCAGGCCTCGGTGGCGCCGGGGGAGATGTCGGCGTCGCTCTCGTCACAGTCGCCGCCGACGGAGACCCAGCCCGCGGGCTGGGCGCAGGTCTCGGTGGCCGAGGCGTCATCGCCGAAGCCGTCGCCGTCGGCGTCGTCGTACCAGGTGAACACGCTGCTGCTCAGGTCGGGATCGTCCACGTCGGCGAGGCCGTCGCAGTCGTTGTCGAGCCCATCGCAGGCCTCGGTGGCGCCGGGGGAGACGTCGGCGTCGCTCACGTCACAGTCGCCGCCGACGGAGACGTAGCCGTCGGGCTGGGCGCAGGACTCCGTGACGGTGGCGTCATCGCCGAACCCGTCGCTGTCGAGGTCTTCGTACCAGGTGAACACGCCGCCGCTCAGGTCGGGATCGTCGCCGTCGGTGAGGCCGTCGCAGTTGTTGTCGAAGCCGTCGCAGAGCTCCTCAGCGCCGGGGGAGATGGCGGCGTCCGCCGTGTCGCAGTCGCCGCCCACAATGGCGTAGCCCTCGGGCTGGTCGCAGGAGTCCACGGGCGTCCCGGCGTCGTCGCCGTAGCCGTCGCCGTCCTCATCGGGCAGCCAGGTCGCCGAGGAGCCCTCCTCAACGTCGTCATCGGCGCTGTCCAAGAGGCCGTCGCAGTCGTTGTCGGCGCCGTCGCAGACCTCGATCCCGCCGGGGAAGGCGGAGGCGTTGAGGTCGTCGCAGTCGGTGATCGTGTCCGAGAAGCCCTCGGGGGCCTCACAGGCGGTGACCGTCACCGCGTCGCCGGCGTAGCCGTCCTCGTCGGCGTCGCCGTAGAAGAGCTGGGCGTCGATGGCGCCGACGTCGATGAGGCCGTCGCAGTTGTTGTCCACCTCGTCGCAGAGCTCGTCCGCGTCGGGGTTCACCGCCGCGTCGTCGTCGTCGCAGTCTACCTCGGCGGTGAAGCCGTCCTCGTCCGCGTCCGTGGGCGCGGCGCTGTCGCCGCCGGAGGAGTCGCCGCCCGAGGAGTCGCCGCCCGAGGAGTCGCCGCCGGAGGAGTCACCGCCGGAGGAGTCACCCCCGGTGATCTCGGTGTCGTCGGCGGCGGAGTCGCCCGCGGGCGCGTCTCCTTTGCAGGCGTTGAGGGTGAGCGCGAGGGCACAGAGGGACAGCAGCGGGGTGCGCATGGACAGAAGCTCCGGGGGGGCCTGGTCACTATGCCTGAGCGCGCCCGGAGTTGTTCACACAATTTTCACGAAGCCTAAGAAATCCGCCTGCGACGCGCCACCAGGGCCAGCGCCCCCAAGGTGAGCCCCACCACGCCACCAACGTCGCCGGCGCCAGACGCGCAGCCGCAGTCGGCGCCGATCTCCAGGGGGCGGTCGCCCTCGATGGTCTCGCCCTCGTCCGTCGGCACCTCGTCTTCAGGCTCCTCCTCTTCCGGGTTCACGAGCGCGCCCTCGGCGGCCCAGCCGTAGTTGTAGGCGCTGCGCACGTCGCCCATCGGCGTGATCACGACGAGCACGTCGTCAAACTCGCCGAAGCCCTCCAGCACGCCCTCTCCGACGCCGTCGATGATCTCCACAGGCACGACGACCTCGGGCACCCGGGCGTTGTAGCCCACCAAGAACACGCGGAAGTCGCCCTCGGGGTCGCCGCCGAACTTAAACAGCAGGTCGGGGAGCTCCGCCGTGGCGGCGCTGGGGCTCACGTTGATGTAGTTCTGGCCGAGGCCCTTGGGGCGCTCTTTGCTCGACGGCTCACCGCCCGCGGGCAGGGCCGTGACGTTGCCCGAGCGGTTCGGCGTCTCCATGAGCTGGTGCTCACGGTAGTTCATCTGGCCGCTCTGAATGGCGAAGTCGAGGTAGAGCGCCTCGAAGTCGTAGCCGAGCTCGGTGAGCACCTCCTCCATGGTCGTGTCGTACTGGCCACGGTCGCCGACGATCTCCTCCCAGGTGGCGCGCACCAGCTCGTGCCCGTCGACGTGCTCGTCGAGGTAGAAGCCCCACACGGCCATGCCGTACATGTGCCAGAACTGCGCGGCGTCGGACTGGGAGCTCGCCCGCATCGACACCCAAGGCTGCACCGAGAAGCCGCCGTTGATGTACTGCGACCACCAGTTGTTCGACGGCTGGGCGCTCTCTTGGATGTAGGTGGCCGTGGCCTCCCACCACCAGAACTCATGGGCGAAGCCGTAGTTGAACTGCTGGGCGTGGTTGAACTCGTGCACGCTCATGTCTTCGTACCAGCTCCCCATGCCCGAGAAGACGTTCTGGTAGGTGACGATGTAGGGCATCCACGAGCGGCCATCTTGGCAATAATCGACGGTGGTGTAGGCGCCGTCGCCGCTGTCCTCGCTGATGTAGGCGAGGATGTAGTAGCTGTTGTCGCCCTGGAGCCGCTTCCAGCCCAGGTCGGTCACCATGGCGTCGTAGCCTTCCTCCAGGGCGTTCGCGAACTTCTCAGCGGTGGCGTCGGGCACGCCGTCGTCGTACTCCACGGAGAAGTGCTCGCTCAGGTACCGCTTGGGGCCGACCTGGCCGAAGCAGGTGTCGGTCATCGGCGCCGGGGGCGCGACGGGGCCCTGGGCGTCGGGGAAGGGGTCGGCGAGGTCGGCGGCCCAAGGCGTGAGGTAGCGGGTGACCACGGCCTGCTGGTCCGGGGTGAGCAGGTGATACCGCTCCTTCACGTCCATCATCAGGCCGGTGAGGCAGCTCGGCCCGCCCAGGCCTTCGCCCATGTCGGCGCTCAGGTACTCCGGCGGCAGCTCCAGCGGGGAGAAGTGCGTGAGCACATGGAGGTACAGCGCCTCGCCTTCGGTGAGCCGGCCGGCCTGGAGGTCGGCGTCGATGAGGTGGTCCACCGTCGGGGGGGCGGCCAAGGCGGCGGAGAGCAAGGCGAAGAGCATGGGGAGCCTCATGCGTGTGGGCGGTGGGTCGTCGGCACCATACCCCAGCCTCCAGGGCCTCGTGTCACGAGTCGGTGGAGATTCGGGTACGGTGGGTTACCTGTCCCGGTCTGTGGAGGTGCGCGGGTGTCCCGAGGTCGCTTCATCGTCGTGGAGGGCCTTGACGGCTCCGGCAAGACCACCCAGGCCCGGCGCCTGGTCAGCACGCTTCAGGCCACTGGGCACCTCGCGCGGTTCACCGCCGAGCCCTCGGGCCTGCCCATCGGGAAGCTCATCCGGCAGGCGCTCCTGGACCCGACCCAGCTCGGCGAGGCGACCTTGCCCTACCTCTTCGCCGCCGACCGCCGGGATCACCTCGACCGCGAGATCCTCCCCGCCTTGGCCCGGGGCGAGGTGCTCGTCTGTGACCGCTACGTCGGCTCGTCCTTGGCCTACCAGTCGTTCAGCCTGCCTTTGGAGGAGGTCTGGGCGCTCAACGCGCGTTTTCCTGCGCCAGATCTCACGCTGTTCATCGACCTGCCCCT
>JBEAVX010000483.1:0-3093 GCA_041160755.1 Pseudomonadota bacterium | reverse complement strand
GTAGAGAACCTGCCCCTCGTCCCCGGCGAGCGCCTGAGCGCCCGGAGCCGCGCGCTGGACTACGCGGGCGGCGTGAGCGGATGGAGCGAGGTGTTTGAGGTGCGTGTGCCCCGCCGGGCCTGCGCCGCCGCCCCCGCCGCGCCGTCCGTTGGCGCGGTGTTGGCTGTCCTGGTCCTGCTCCTCCGCCGACGGGCGGCATGACCGCCGCGTCCCGCCACGCCCTCATCGTCGGCGGCGCCCGAGGGGTCGGCGCCGGGATCGCCGCGGCGCTCTTGGCGCGCGGCTGGCGCGTCACGATCGCCGGTCGGGCCCACCGAAGCGCCGAGCTGGAGGCCCGGGGGGCCCTCTGGCGCCGCTGCGACGCCGCCGAGCCCGACGAGGTCCAGGCGCTCCTCACCTCCGCCGCGCCCTATGACGCCTTGATCATCGCCGCCGGGAGCTACTCGCGCCGGGGCCTGTTCGACGAGACCGCCGAGGGCTTCCGCGCCCAGCTCCGCGACAACCTCGACCTGGCGTTTCACCTGCTGCGCCTCGGCCTGCCGCCGCTCATGGCCCAAGGCTGGGGCCGCGTGTTGACCTTCACGCTGTCCACCACCCACCGCCTCCAGCCGAGCCCTCGCCTGCCCGCCCACGCCGCCGCGAAGGCCGCCCTGCTCTCGTTGACCCGCAGCGCCGCGTTTGAGGCCGGTCCCCACGGCGTCACCGTGAACGCCTTGGCCTTGGGGCACATCCAGACCGAGCACCAACACGACGACGAGCGCGCCCAGCGGGGGCCCACCCGGCGCTTGGGCACGGTGCAGGAGGTCGTCGCCGCCGCGCTCTTCTTGTTGAGCGACGAGGCGAGCTACATCAACGGCGCGGAGCTGCCCGTGAGCGGCGGCTACGGGGTCTGAGGGTCGGCGCCGAGGCGCTGCCAGAAGCGCGCCGTCGCGGCGTCGTAGACCAAGGCTGGGCGACCGCCGAGGAGCACCCGGTCGGGGCCGAGGGCCACGATGGGCGGCTCGCCGAACAGCGGCCGGGCGCGACGACGCCCCAGCGGCAGGCTCAGGCGCGCGGTGATCGCCCCGGTCGGCGCGACGAACACGAAGCCGTCGTTCATCTCGACGACGAGGCCCCCGGCGCAGGGCGTCAACGAGGGCCGGACCGGCGCGGCGCCGGGAAGGGTCAGCGCGGCGTCGCCGAGGCCGACCAAGGTGACCCGATCCCCCGCCTCTAGGCCGAGGCTGACCCGACGCCCGCCGAGGTTCACGACGGCGAGGGTCTGGAGGCCGTGCGGGCGCTGCGGGGGCCCCAGACGACCCCGCCAAGGCCGCAGCGCGCCGTCGACGACGAGCCACAAGGTCTCGCCCACCCAGGCCGCGTCCGTGGCGCGGGCGCCGAGGCGCTCCACGAGGCCGTCCTTGTGCAGCGTGACGGCGTCGTCCCAGGCGGTGTCCACCAAGGCCAGGGCGGGCCCTGGCCTCACCCGAAGGCCCGGCGAGGCGACGAGGCCGGGCAAGGCCCACGACGCGCCGCCCAGCCGCCACGCTTGTTCGGCGCCGAGCCTCAAGAGCCCGTCAGGGAGCCACACGCAGGGGCCGACGACGCCGTCGTCCAGCACATCCGCCGCGCCGCCGAGGGTGTGGCGTAGGCCATCCCAGGTGGCGAGCTGGGCGCCGTCCGGCGAGAGCGCGACCCCAGCGGCGCGCCCCGACCAGAGCCGGGCGCCAGACTCCACCTCAAACACCGCCGCCGCGCCGCCCTCCCAGGCCACCGCCGCGCGCCGACCGTCCGCCGAGGCGGCGAGGCTCAGGGGCCGTGGAGCCTCCGGCTTGAGGCCGACGAGGCCCAAGAACCAGTCTTGAAGAAGGCCCATCAGGCCCCAGGCGGCGGGTCGGCGGCGATGGTGGCCAGCACCTTGCCCGTGGCCACCCGCTGCCCGTCCACCTCAGCGCGGCAGTCAAACCGCCACACCCGCATCTTCTCGGCCTCTTTGACCACCTTGAGGCGCAGGGTGTCCCCGGGCATCACCGGGCGGCGAAACCGCAGCTCATCCAGGCCCATGAGGTAGACCTTGCCGCCCGCGGCCTCGGGGTGCGCGGCGAGGGCCACCACGGCGGCTACCTGGGCGAAGGCCTCGGCGATGAGCACGCCGGGCATGATCGGCTGGCCGGGGAAGTGCCCGGCGAAGTGGGGCTCGTTGACGCTCACACACTTCACGCCGACGGCGGACACCCCCGGCTCCAGCTCCTCCACCCGGTCGATCATCAAGAAGGGGTACCGGTGGGGCAGAAGGCGCATGATCGCGTGAATGTCGAGGGTCAAGCTCACTCCTTCGTCTCGGTCTCGATCTTGGTCTGGGCCTCGAAGGCCTCGACCCGGGCCTGGAGCTGGCGCAGGGCGCGGGCCAGCTCGGGCAGCTCCTCGGCCTCGCGGGAGGCGCGTAACCAGCGGCGGTGGTCATACGCCGGGACACCCGCGAGCTTGGCCCCGGCGGGGGCGTCTTGGGCGACCATGCTGTGCGCGGCCACGGTGACGCCGTCGCCGATCTCCAGGTGCCCCAAGATCGAGCTGCGCGCGGCCACGGTGACCCCGACGCCGAGGCGCGTGGAGCCCGCGACGCCCGAGTACGCGACGAGCACGTTGTGGGGGCCGATGGTGGCGCCGTGGCCGACCTGGCAGAGGTTGTCGAGCTTCGCGCCTCGGCCGACCGTCGTGACGCCCAAGGCGCCGCGATCGACGCAGGTGTTCGCGCCGAGCTCGACGTCGTCCTCGATGACCACGCCGCCGACCTGGGGGATCTTGACGAGGCCCTCGCGGCTCGGCGCGAAGCCGAAGCCCTCGCCGCCGACGACCGCGCCGGGGTTGAGCCACACCCGCGCCCCCAGCGCGCAGCCCTCCATGACGACGGCGCCGGGCATCAGGCGGCAGCCCGCGCCGAGGGTGGCCCCGGCGCCGACATAGGCCCCGGCCTGCAGCCAGCTCCCGGCGCCGATGACGGCCCCTTCGCCGACAAACACGAAGGGCTCGACGGTGACACCCTCGCCGAGGTTCGCCAAGGGCGAGACCGCCGCGCGGGCGTCCCGGCCTATGACCACCGCCGCTGGTTACGCG
>JBEAVX010000476.1:0-6576 GCA_041160755.1 Pseudomonadota bacterium | reverse complement strand
TCCCAGGCCTGGGCCGCGCCCTCCTGCGCGAGCATGTCCGCGAGCTGGGTGCCCTTCTCATACAGATCCGATCGGAAGTCCCGGTAGATCGTGTTGTTCTCGAAGACGCGTTTGCCCATCGCGTCCTGGAAGTTCGTGTAATGTTCTCCCATCATGTTCAGGTTGAGCTGGGCGACGCGGCCCAGATCCCCATCGGCCCCGGCGCGGAACTGCTCGATCTGGTTGTTTGACCAGCTCGCCGACTTGAGCGCCTGATCGTTGATCTGCCCGGCGTAGTAGCGGTTTCTGGCCTCGGCCCCGGCGATGGCCCCCTCCTTCATCTCCGCCATGTTCACCATGTGATACTCGGCGATCTCGTTCTGCTTCTGCCGCAAGCCCGGGAGGATCTGATCGTTGAACGTCCTCTGAATGTGGCCGTGGTACGCCTGGGCGGTCTGCTGCACCCGCGCCACCCCCGTCCGGGCCTCGGTCTGGAACCGCACGATGCGCTGGGCGGACTCCTGCACCATCGACTGAACGCGCTCATCGGCGATCACGCGCATCTCTTGCCGCGCGGTGACCACCTGCTGTTGCACCTGGGCCTGGGCCTCTTGAACGGCCGCTTGAATCTCGCTCTTCGCGGTGTTGACCTGGGACTGAATCTGCTGCAGGTTCGACTCGTGGGCGCTCTGAATCTGCTCCTTGAGGGCGTTGCACTGGGCCTCAAGGGCCGTCTTCGCCGCGTCCAGAGTTTTCTGTATCTCTTGTTCGGCCCGGGCCTTCTCCTCCTCGATCTTCATCTCGCCGATGGCCACATCGGAGTCGACGCCGATGATCGCGTAGCGCCGCTGCTGATCGGCCCGCTGGAAGGCCATCTCACGCTCTTGTTTGAGCTTGTCGAGACCGGCCTTGAGGAGCTGCTCGTTCGCTTGTAGCGCCTGCTGCTCGGCGGCGCGGAGCTGGCTGATGGCCATCTCCGTCTGTTGCATCATCGCGTCGAACTGTTTGTTCGCGTTGGAGACCTCGACGACCATCTGGGCGTCGGCCTCGGACTTCATGCTCGCGCAGGTGGAGTCGCCGTTCGCGCGAATCCCTGCCGCCTTGGCCTCCCCGTCGGCCAGGACGCCGTTCGCGCGGCCATAGGCGGCGTTCGCGCCGAACCTCGTCAGGGGGTTGTCGCTCGCCGCCTGGGCGTTCGCCTCGGCCATGATCTGCGCGAAGCGCGCCTGGGCCTCGGCGAGCACGGCGTCGGCCTTCGCGTACTCGCTCGCGCGGTGCTCTTCAGCCCGGGCATACGAGGCCTGCTGCTGGGCGCGGCCACGCTCAATGATGCTGTTCATCGCCTCCCGAGCGGCCCGGGCGCCCTCGACGCGGCGCGCCTGAATCTTCGTCTGTGTCTCGGCCTTGACCTTGGCGTCGTTCTCCGTCTTCTGTGTCTGAAGGAGGGTCGTGCCCTCCACGACGGCCTTGTCGAGGTTCTGAACCTCGGTCTTGAACTTCTCCTCGATCTGCTGCTTGAGCTGCTCGGCCTGCTGCTTGAGCTCGGCCTTGCGCTGGGTGACCTCGGCGGCCAGCTCGGTCTTCGCCTGGGTCGCCGTCTGCTCCAACACCGCCACCTGGGCGGTCTTGAGCGTCTCGACCTGCTGGAGCAGGCCCTCCTTGGTGACCTCGGAGGCCTGCTCCTGAACCTCCCCCTCTTGTTCACGGGCCTGGGTCTGGGTCTGACCGACCTCTGTGATCTGGGAGACGATGGGCGGGCGCTGGGCCTCGATGGACGCCTCGCGGGCGGCGAGCAGCTCGGTGACGAGGGCCTGCTCGGCGGCGACGCGGGCCTGCTCGGCGGCCTCCGCTTGGCTGAGCTGGGCGCCGATCTGGTCGGACTGGGCGGCGGCGCCCTGGTCCACGGCCTCGTGCTGGGCGCCTGCGGAGGCCGCCGCTTGGGACTCGGCGGCGGCGGCCTGCTGGTTGAGGTTCTGCTGGAGCGCCGCGCTCGACTCGGCGGCGGCGGCGTCCGCGGCGGCGGGGATCTGCGCGGCGGCGGCGGCGAGCTTGGCCTTGGCGGCGTCTTGGGCGGCGCCCACGGCGGCCGTTGGGTCAAGCTGGGCGGCGAGCCCGGCGACGGCCTTCTCGTCCAACATCGGCCCCAGCGCAGAGAGCGCGTCGGTGAGGCCGCCGAGGCCGAGGTCCATCGCCGTCGTCGGCTGGCCCAGCGAGAGGTCCAGGGCGCCGAGCAGATCAAAGTCGCCCTCGCCGAGGACCGCGCCGAGGCCTGCGCCCGCCAACATCGCCCCGAAGCTGGGCGACGGGATCGGCGCCGAGGCCTCAGGACTCAACACAGCGCCCATCGTCTCTGGCGCGGCGTCCACCGCGGACTCGGCGGCGACGGCGTCGTTGGCGCTCACCTCCTCGGCGGGCGCCTGAGACGCGGCGTCTCGCTCCTCCTCGACGGCGCCCTCTTCAGCGGCGCCCTCTTTGGCGGCGCCCTCTTCAGCGGCGCCCTCCTCGACGGCGCCCTCTTCAGTCGGCGCGGCGGCGGCCTCCTCCGTCTGTTCTCCTTCGGCGGCGGGCGCCTGCTCGCCCTCGACGACCTCGGCGTCGTCTGCGGTGGGGCCCTGCGTCTCGTCAAGCTGGGCGGCCTCGACCTCGGGCTCCTCGTCGGCGACGGCCTTGAGCGTGGCCTCTCCCTCCTGGGCGTGGGCCTGGACGAGCTTCTCTTCTGGGACCCCCTTCGCCTCGCGGAGCACGGCGTCCCGCGCCTCTCCGGTGAGCGCCCGCTCGGGGTCTTGGGCCCCCACCTCGGCGAGATGGGACTCCGCGCCACGGCGCTGCGCCTCGACGTCCCGTCCAAGCTGGGCGGTGGCGCCGCCAGGATCGGCGGCGAAGGCGTCCGCGTCGGGGCCGACCTTCGGCTTCTCTGTGTTGGATGGCGCCTTGGCCGTCTTCCCGGCCTGCTGGGCGAGCTTGTCCCCGGCGGCCGCACCTTTGGCGCTCAGGCCGCTGACCGTGGCGGCGCTCTGGGCGTTTCGTGCCGTCGACGCGCTCATCGCCTCGGCGTGGCTCTGCGCCAGCTCGGCGACGTTCTCGGCGACGACCTCGTCCGTCGCGGCGGTGAGCTGGGTGGCGGTCGCGGCGAGCTCGGCGGCGTTGGTGGTCACCTCGGCCTCGACGGCGAGCAGCCCCTCGGCGGTGTTGGCTGTGAGGGCCTCGGCGCCTTCGGTCACCCGGCGCTCCGCGTCGGAGAAGCTCTGGGCGACGACCGCGTCTAGCTCGGCGGCGGGGGTCATGTCCGCGGCGGGCGCCTGCAGGTCGAGGGGCACGGCGGCGGGCGTGATCGGGGCGATCTTCACCCCCTCCAACGAGAGGAGCTTGGTGAGCCCCTCGCCGCCGAGGCCACCTTGGGGCAGGATGGACCCCGCCTCGGGCAGCTCGGCCTTGATCCCGGCCTCTTGAGCGCCAAAGCTGAGCTTCGGGGCGGCCTCGGTGGCGAAGCCAGCGGCCAGGTCGGGCATCTGGGGCGCGACGAGGGGCGGGGCCGCGCTGGCCGCGCTCAACAGGCGCTCCTGGAGCTTGCTGGAGGCGCTGATCATCTCCGCCTCGCCGAGGCTCGCCTGGAGCATGGCGCCATCGCTCACCATGCCGACCATCGTGTTGAGCGTCGCGCCGATCCCGGCGAGGCCCAGCTCGCTCGTCTTGGCGGCGCCCTCCAGCTCGGCGGCGGGGGGCAGAGTGCTCGGCGTCGCGGCGGGCGCGGCGGCGCGCTCGTCCTCGGCCTTCTGCGTGGGCGGGGCGCTCCCGGCGCTGCCCAAGGTGGCGCCCAGCCGGTTGAGGAGCTGCGCGCCGGAGAAGCTGGGGCCGGTCGCGGCGGGTGAGGCCGCCGGGGCCACCGGCGCATCAGCGCGCTCGGGGGGCGATGACTTGACCAGCTCGTCCCGGATCAGCGCGTCAAACCGCCCGAGGCCGAGGCCGCCGCCGACGTGGCGCAGAAACGCCTCACGGCCAACAGCCGCCATGTCCCCGGCCTCGGCCTTCCCCGCGCCGCCGACGCTACGATCGGCCAAGGCCGCGAAGGGGTCCCCCATCACGCTCGGCAGCTCGTCCAGCACCGAAGACAGCCGATCGCCAAGCCCCGCCAGCGCGGTCTCTGGGCTCATCGGCTCAACGGGGGTGGTGGACTGGGGCTCGGCGCGGGGCGCGTCGGCGATGGACGCCATCACGCTCTGCTGCACGTCCTTCACGACCTGGCTCTCGACGCCGGAGTCGCCGGTCAGGGCGCCGAGGAGCTGGTCGGTGACGGGCTCGCGGCCCTTGAGCGCGGCGAGGGGGTCTTGAAGGAGGTTCTGTGTGGGGTCCGCGTCGGCCTCAGCGGCGCCTTGGGTCTCTTGTTGGGCCGCGACCTCCTCTTGACGGGCGATCTCGGCGAGGCCACGGAGGCGGTGGGCGCTCTCGGCGCCGAGGCGCTGGGCCTGGGCGGCGGCGTCATAGGCGACGGCGCTCGGCGCGGCGGGCAAGGTTGGACCCATGGTGGACGCGGCGGGGGCGAGCCCCTCGGCCGGGCCCTCGGCGGCGGGCGCGGCGGTGAGCTCCGCTGGGGCGCTCGACGGGGCGGCGGAGCCCTCGGCCACAGGCGGCTCAACCGTGGCGACGTCCGTCGCGGCGGTCGCTTCGGACACCCCAGCGTCGGCTTGTGTCGGCGCCGCCTCACCCACCGCGTCGAGGGCGGGCGCGGGCGCGGTCTCCGGGGTCGGCGCGGGCGCGGCGAGCGCGGTGGGTTGGGACACCACAGGCGGCGCGGCGGTGGGCTCACCATGCTGCGTCGCAGCATCAACAACCACACTCTCCTCAACATGCTGCATTGCAGCATTCTCAGCGTCCAGCGGCGCCCCGACCGCCGTGGGCGCGGCCTCGGCGTCTGGCGCCTCCACCATCGTCTCCGCCTGGGCGCTCGGCGCCCCCTCGACGGCCGGCACCTGGGTCTCCTGCGGGCCGAAGGCGCGCTCCGCGAGCTGAAAGAGGCCGCTGAGGAGCGGCGCGCCGGGGGCCTCGGCCTCGGCGCTGAGCGGGATCGAGAGGATGGACTCCAGGGTCGCGCCGACCTGCTCCCGGTCGCCGAGCCCCTCCACGAGCCGCTGCGGGAAGCCACGAAGCCGCTCGGTGAGGGCCACCAGAGGCGACGGCGCGGCGGCCTCGCCGGGTCGGGTCTGGGCGTCGACCTGCGTCGGCCCACCCCCCAAAGCGGGCGCTCCCTGGGGTCCGTTGGCGACGAGGGCCTGGCCCGGCGAGGGCTCCCGCAGGGCGGACGGCGAGGGCTGGCTCACCTCTCCCCGGGCCGCGCCGCCGTCGCCAGACTCGTTGAGCTGGGCGCCGAACCGACCCGCGGCGCGCTCCATCGAGGCGATGATCCCGGACAGCGCCGGCTGCAGGCCCGCGCGGAGCTCCTCTTCAGCCTCGGAGGGCACGCCGAGGCCACGCATCACGCCTCGGGTGAGGCCCTCTAGCTCGCCGCGAAGGCGACGCCCGCCCTGGACAAGCTGCTCGGCCACAGGCGCGAGGGCCGGGCCGCCGCCTTTGGTCTCGGCGCCGCCCACGAGCTCGGGGTGGTTCGAGGCCACCGATGACGGCGTGTCTTGGGGCACGCTGTCGCCGCCGTCCTCGGTGGAGTGGGGCGTGAGCACGGCGCCGACGACGGCGTCCAAGGGGCTCTGGTGGGCCTCCCCTTCGGTCTGGGGCCGGGACTCTGGCGCCGAGAACACGCCCTTCATCGCCGCCTGGAGCGGGTCGAGCTGCTCGACGGGCTCACCGAGCAGGGCCTCGCCGACGCCCATCAGGCGCTCCAGCGCCTCGCCGCCCGCGCGCAGGGCCTCGCTGGGCTCGCCCAGGGCCCGCTCAAGCTGCTGACGCACCGCCGGGGGCAGGGATCCAACCCGCCGCACACGCTCCAAGAGGTCTTGGGGCTGGGTGGGCAAGAGGTGGAGCGGGTCTCGCTTGGGCAACAAGGCCGCCGCGCTGGGCGCCTCACCGCCGGGGTCGTGGCCGGGCTCCAGGGGCGCGTGGAGGAAGCCGACCCCCTCGTCCCAGCCACCGCTGGCGTCGTCCAGCTCCGCCAAGGCGGTGAGCCCCGGGGCCTCGGCGTGGCTCGCCTCCTGCTCCAAGGGGTCGCTGGGGCGGGAGAGATCGGCCCCCGCCTGGGGCGCGGTGACGCGGCCATCGTCCTCTTGGAGGACGTGGGTGAGCTCGTGGACGAGCACCCGGTCGCCATGTTCGGTGCCCGGGGCCCAGGCGTCGGACCGAAAGTAGATGTCGCGGCCCACGGTGAAGGCCGAGGCGTTGACCCCTCGGGCGGCGCGATCCGCCGCGCCCCCGACGTGCACCCGCACATGGCTGAGATCCCGTCCCATCGCCCCTTCAAGGCGCTGGCGGAGCCCCTCGGGCAAGGGCGCTCCGGCGCTCGCCCGCGCCACACGAAGGGCCTCGGCGGCGGTCATCGTCTCCCGCGACGCGGTCCCGAGGTGCCGCAGGAGCGCCTCGTTGGAGCTGAGCGCGGCCTGGTCCCCCTGAAGACCGGCCACGGCGCTGGAGAGCTCTTGGGAGACGAAGCCC
>JBEAVX010000466.1:0-2971 GCA_041160755.1 Pseudomonadota bacterium | reverse complement strand
TTGGCCCGGCTGCGTGACCTCGCGCCGAGCGTCCTCTTCCCGGCGCATGGCGACGACATCCGCGACGCCGTCGGGCTCTTGGAGCACTACATCCGCCACCGCCACAGCCGCACCGACCAGCTCCGCGCGGCCTTGGCGCTCGGCCCGGCGAGCCCGATGGAGCTTGTGGAGCGGGTGTACGCCGACACGATCCCGGCGTTTATTAAGCCCGTCGCTGAGGCCCAGGTGCGGTGTCACCTGCGGTATTTGATGGAGGAGGGGGAGGTGTGTGTGGTGGAGGGGGATGAGGACGCCCCCTGGTGCCTCCAGACCTAGCCCCCCATCCCCTCCGCCACCATCGGCCACAAGAAGTCCCGCGCCACCACCAAGAACCCGCCGCACCCGCAGCACATCACCAAGAGCGCGAAGCACACCGCCGCGAGGATGAGCAGCTTCTTCGTGTCCACGTCCGAGCCCTCGGCCTCGACCTTGGGCGTGAAGGTCGGCAGGGCCGCCACGCCGATGACGGGCTGGCCCCAGGCGGTCAAGAAGCCGGTGATGAAGGGGTGGACGTCGACGCGGTCCACGTCGAGGAGCACCACGCTCTCGGAGAAGCCGCCCACCTCCAGGCGCGCCTGGGAGGTGTTGGTGCGGGGGAACTGGGCGATCTTCACCGCCTGGCGGGTGGCGGCGTGGCGGGCCTCGACCACCCAGCCTTTGGGGCGCTGCACCACCCGGGCGACGAGCAGCCGGTACGGCGTGAGCGCGAGCTGCCACCACACCTGGGCGCCATCGGGCAAGGTCGCGCCGGGGGCGCCCGCCGTGGCGGTGATCGCCTCCTCACCGACCAGCATGTCCGCGAAGATCTCGTTCGGGTTCACAGCGCGCAACCTCTTGGGGGGCTCCCCCCTAACATGATTCCGCGGCGTTCAGGTGCTTTCAATTCAACCCAAGCGCGGCTATCCTGAGCGAGCGCGCCCCCCGATCCCCTCCGCGCTCCCCCAAGGAATGGCCCCCATGCGCATCCTGCTCATCAACCCGCCCCTGGACTCGGTGCTGCGTGATGGGAACGTCGATCCCGTCACGAGCTATCTCTTCTACAACTCCGCGCCGCTCGGCATCTTGTACATCGCGGCGGTGCTGGAGCAGCGCGGGGAGGTCGTCGGCGTGCTCGACGCCGCCGCGGAGATGATCGACATCCCGCAGACGGTCAAGCGCGTGCAGGAGTTTGGGGCCGACATCATCGGCATCGGCTCGACCACGGTGGTCTTCGACGGCACGAAGGAGCTCGCGACGAAGCTCAAGGAGGCCATGCCCAACACCCCGATCGTCTTGGGCGGCTACCACGTCACGCTCCTGCCCAAAGAGGCCATGGCCCACAAGGCCTTCGACGTCGGCGTCATCCACGAGGGTGAGCACGCCATGGCCGAGCTCGTCGAGGCCTACCGGGGCGAGCGCAGCTTCGAGAGCGTCGAGAGCATCGTCTTCCGCAAGGAGCCCGGCGGCGATGAGCTGGTGTTCACGCCCCACCGCAAGACCTTCCGCGAGATGGACAGCCTGCCCTTCCCCGCGCGGCACCTGCTCAAGCCCGATCTCTACAAGCCCATCCCGATCGACGAGCACGGGATGCCCAAGTTCTCGATGATCACCTCCCGGGGCTGCCCGCATGCCTGCGCCTTCTGCCAGAAGGCCAAGTCGGGCTACCGCAGCCGCAGCGCGGAGAACATCGTCGATGAGATCGAGCACCTCGTCCGCGACTTCGGCGCCCAAGACATCGCCATCGTCGACTCGCTGTTCTGCGCCAACAAGAAGCGCGTCATGTCGATCTGCGACGAGATCATCCGCCGGGGCGTGAAGGTCTCCTGGACCTGCTCCTCCCGGGTCGAGGTCGTCGACAAAGAGATGCTCCAGCGCATGAAGGACGCGGGCTGCTGGCGCACACGCTTCGGCATCGAGTCGGGCTCCGACCAAGTCCTCGACTTCATCTCCAAGGGCATCACCAAAGAGAAGATCCGCAACGCGATCACCTGGGCCCACGAGGTCGGGCTGCGGCCCAAGGCGTTCTTCATGGTGGGGCACATGCCCGACACGCCAGAGACCATCCGCGAGACGATCGAGTTCGCCAAGAGCATCCCCCTGCACGACGTCACCGTGCAGATCAACACGCTGTTGCCGATGACGCCGCAGATGGAGATCTGGGAGCGGGAGGGCCCGAAGTGGGGCCGCCTGATCAACGAGACGACGTCAGAGAAGTCCTTCTGGGAGCCCACCTTCGTGCCCTGGGGCATGGAGCCCGAGGACATGATCAACTTCCACCGCCAGTTCTACCGAGAGTTCTACTTCCGGCCCGTGACCTTGGCCCGGCACCTGGAGACGATCAACTCCTGGCGTGACGTGGCGAAGTATGTGCAGGCGTCCAACCTCTTCTCGTTCTTGTTCTACAACGCCGAGAAGCCGTCGCTGTCGATGGTGAAGACCTTCGCCAAGACGCTCCTTCGGGGCGGCGAGCAGCGCCAGAAGAAGGCCCAGGCCGAGTACCACGAATACGTCGGCTGAGCCGTCCCCGGGTCACCCCTCCGAGCGACTGAATGCCCGCTGTGCTCACCTTGCAGGTCCGCCCGGAGCCGATGGGCGGGTGGGCGCTCCAGCTCACCCGCTTGGGGCAGGCGCCCGTCGCTGGCGCCCTCGGCGTGTCCGAGGTGGAGGCGCTCACCGGGACGCTGCGAGACCTGCTGCGGCCGCCGTCGATCATCGTGCCGGGGCAGGTCACCCGCCGCGAGGCCAACGAGGAGGCCGCCGGGCGGGCCTTGGCCCAGGTCTTCACCACGCCGGGCCTCGGGGCGCTCTTGCACCAGGCCATCGGCGAGGGGCTGAGCGCCCTGGTGCTCGACGCCGACGACCCGGCGACGCACGCCTTGCCCTGGGAGCTGGTCTGCGCCGGGCCGACGGGGCTGCCCTTGGAGGAGGCGACCGGCGCCGTGGTCGCCCGGCT